>JBKCGI010000183.1:0-12605 GCA_046303515.1 Flavobacteriia bacterium
AACTTATACTTTGAAATAAACACCTTTTCAAAATAATTAAATGCTATCTCTGATGAGGTAGCATTTTTTGTTTTAAATACTTTAAAAGTAATCAAGACAAAACTAGTTTTGAATATAAATTTTCAAATTCACAATCCTAAGTTTTCTCTCCCGAAAGCTTTCGGGATTCAGTGGTAAAAAAGATTTAACGCTTAAATTTGTTATCCTAAAACGATTAATTTTTAAAATAATTAAATACTATTTTTTATGAGGTAGTATTTATTGTTTTAACTTTACACTCAAATGAAATTTTCAGAATACCGCATATCGCCAAAAATAAAGGAACAATTGGATGTTCTAGGATTTAAAAACCCAACTGACATTCAGTTCAAAGCCATCAAACCAATCATGGAAGGCGAAGACGTGTTTGCCATTGCTTTTACAGGAACGGGTAAAACCGCTGCTTTTGTTATTCCGATTTTGGACACGGTCGATTCTATTTTAAGAAACGAAAAAAATAAAGGTGTAAAAGCTTTGGTTTTGGCTCCAACACGAGAATTAGCTTTACAAATCACTTCTGTTTTTGAGCAAATTGGGAAGAAATTAAAAGTTGTTACAACTTGCATTTACGGTGGAGTAGAGCAGGACCCTCAGATTGCTAAATTGAACTCTGGAACGGATATTTTAGTGGCAACTCCTGGTAGAATGTTTGATTTGATTTCCCAAGGACATTTGGATGTTTCACGAATCAAGTTTTTGGTTTTAGACGAAGCTGATTTAATGTTGGATCTAGGTTTCAAAAAAGACATTGAAGATGTGATGAAACACATTCCGAAAAAACGACAAACCTTATTTTTCTCTGCAACAATAACTAAAAAAATTAAATCTTTTGCCTACGATATCGTGAGAAATGCGATTCGAATTCAAATTTCCCCTAAAAATCCAGTAGCAAAAACTATCGACCATGCAGTAGCTTTTATTGAAATGGACGACAAACGTTTTTTCTTGGAAAACATGTTGAAAGAATACGAAGAACAGCGTTTTGTAGTTTTTGTGCGAACGAAAGTCCGTGCCGAACGTGTTATGTCAGCAATGAAACGAGTGGAAATTGAAACTGAATTTTTACATGGTGGTTTAGAGCAAGACGACCGTTTAAATATTTTAGATCGATTCAGAAAAGCAGAAACACGTATTTTGATTACTACAGATGTCGCATCCAGAGGTATTGATATCCCTAATGTAGATTATGTGATCAATTACGATTTACCAGAATTACCAGAAAACTACGTGCACCGAGTTGGAAGAACTGGTCGTGGGGGAAAAAAAGGTCAAGCTTTGGCTTTTTGTAGCAAAGAAGAAATTCCTTTTTTAGAAGCAATTGAAGAATACACAGGTCAAGAAATTGAGCGATACGAAATCTCCAAAGGCGAATACAATGAAATTCTTTTTAGTTCCGAAGATGGATCTAATGACTGGAAAAAATTATTGAACGATGCCAATCAAGAAGATGGGACGGAGGATGAGTGGTAACTTAATTTATTTTTGCAATGAATGTTAAATAAATATTGCTTAACACAATTACTTTAACTCCCTACAACCTTTCCAACCAGCGAGACATAAAACAGTCGTAAACGGTATAATACAATCCTTCTTCGGAATAATCGATGTAAATCATTTCGATGTCTAGTAAGGACTTTAATGCGCGTTGAATGGAAGATGGAGTTCCTAAATGATGTTTTTGAATCATTTTTGCGGAATTGGGTTGAAACATTTTATCTTCTTTGGCTATAGCTTTTAAAAGCTGCCATTGATTTTGTGTAAGCATTTTCCGGTATTGAAAAAATACTATTTCATTTAATTGCAATAATTCATAAGCTGAAATTTGTGCTTGTGCTAAGGTAACTTTTTTTGAAGAATTCATGTAAATGCGATTGGACAGCATCTGCGTATAAAAAGTGTGTGTCTTCGAAAAGTCTAATATGAATTCGATAATTGAATCATCAATATGTTTGTTGTTTTTTTCAAAATGATATTTAATAAAAGCAAAATAATCTTCGCGTTCAATGAATTTTAGTTCAATGGTTTGTGTACTTGAAAAAAAAGGACGCTTGCTACTATGAAACATTTCTGCTAAAATGTGAGGACTACTTCCACTAAAAATGAATTGAACATTTTTTAATTTCTGTATTTGAGTGCGTAATATTGCCTCCATATTTTTTTCGGGATATTGTGTTATTTGCTGAAACTCATCTATTGCTAGTATTATTGGTTCCTCTAACTGATCTAAATACGTTAAAATTGCTGACAAACTGCTTTCAAATTGTTTGGGTTGTGTAAAATCCAAAGTCACTTCTGGCGAACCTGTTAGTTGATCTATGGAAATTATTGGTCGTAACTGCTTTATAAATTGGAAGGTTTTTTTCCAAAGTGGATGTTTTTCAGGGAAAGCTTTTAAAACGGCATTGGCAATATTGTTTGTGAAATCTTTTAAATTTTCTGTTTCATACATATCTGTATAAATACCAAAACCTAATTTTTTCTCCTCAAATTTGTATAAAGTATGATGTAATAAACCTGTTTTACCGAGTCTTCTAATAGATATTAGTGTCGTGTTTACACCGTTTTGAGCATTTTTAATTAACATTTCACACTCTTTTTTTCTATTGCAAAAATACTCCGGAGAAATATATTCCTTTAAAATAAAAGGATTTAGGATTTTTTTGTCCATTTTTATTTGAGTTTAAAATACAAATATACAACATTTTGCGTTACGCAAAATGTATTACGCAAAATGCGTTATGCAAAATGTTATAAAAAGACTTGTTCAACTAGACCAATCAAGAAGGTGGGAATGAGTATGAGTGGTAGTTGATAGATAATTATTTAAAACACCTAAGACATTTAAGATTTTTTTATTCGATTTGACGAATGAAAAATTATATGTTCTATAAAAAAAACTTATAAATCTAGTACTACTTAAATAAACGAATATGGTTCAAAAAAGGAATCAGTCACTTTCTTTTTAATAAATTATCACTATTTTAGCGCTTCTAGATTTAAAAGCCTATATTTTTTAGCATGAAAATTATCAGAATACACGAAGTAATAAAGTGGATAAAACAAAACTCTACACAAAAGCAATTCATTTTGTTTTCGAGTGTGTTAGTAGGTTTGTCAGCTGGTATCGTTGCTGTAATTTTAAAATCTATCATTCATGTCATCTTGAATTATTTAGGAGGTTTAACTTTTCTAAATTCAAAATTTTTAATTGCTTGTTTGCCAATTGTAGGAATTTTATTGACTGTTTTAGTAATTCACTTTGTCTTGAAAAACAAAATTGAAAAAGGAGTTTCCTCTTTACACCGAAGAATTAAGAAAAATTCGAGCAATATTCCAAAAGAACAAATGTATGACCAAGTGATTACTAGCTCACTAACAGTTGGTTTTGGAGGTTCGGCAGGAATTGAGGCGCCGATTTTACTCACAGGTGCAGCCTTTGGATCAAATTATTCCAAAACCTACAAATTAAACTACAACGATCGTTCTTTGCTGCTCGCTTGTGGAATTGCCGGAGGAATTGGAGCGGCGTACAATGCGCCAATTGCGGGTGTACTTTTTGCATTGGAAGCCTTACTTCTGGATATCAGTATCACGGCGTTTATTCCGCTTATTTTGGCGGCAGCAAGTGGAGCTTTGATTTCTAAAATAATTTTGCATTCAGATGTTTTGTTTTCCTTTACAAACGTAAAACCGTTTAACTACAATTTTACATTTTTTTACATAGTCTTGGGTGTGTTATCAGGTTTATTGTCTGTTTATCATCTCAGAGTTTTTGTCAAGGTGGAAGAGGTTTTTCACAAAATGAAAATGAACAAATATGTCAAGGTTTTCTTCGGTGGATTGCTTTTGGCAGCCTTAATTGTTTTGTTTCCAAGTTTTTTTGGTGAAGGAATGAATTTCATCAAGGCTATATCGCACGATAACACCAATTACCTGCATGGAAATAGCATTTTACATGAATTTATCGTAAACGATTGGTATGTGTTGCTTTTTATTTTGTTGATTATTTTATTGAAACCAATTGCAACAGCACTTACTATTGGTAGTGGTGGAAATGGAGGGAATTTTGCCCCATCTTTATTCGTTGGAGCATTTTTGGGTTTTTTGGTAGCAAAAGTGTTGAATTTATGGTTTCAAATTGATGTTTCGGTGGCAAATTTCACTTTAGTAGGAATGGCTGGGGTTTTGAGTGGTTTATATCATGCTCCTTTAACTTCAATCTTCTTGATTGCTGAAATTACGGGAGGTTATACCTTGATGATTCCGCTCATGATTGTTTCCTCAATTAGTTACACCATTTCTAAATACTTTGAACCTTTCTCAATGGACACCAAAAAATTGGTTGAAGAAGATGAAACCTATTCCAATAGTAAAGATTCTGCATTGCTCAACAGTATTTCGATTGAAAAATTAATTGAAAAAGATTTTCAGAGTGTAAATTTAAATATGAGTTTGAATGAATTGATTGAAATCATTAAAAATTCTGACACCAATGTTTTCCCCGTTCTAGATTATGATAATAATTTGAAAGGTTTGATTTTCCTAGATAACATTAAGGAATACTTATTTAAAACTGAAAAGTATAATTCGATTAAGGTCAAAGATTTAATGGAGAAAATCAAAGAAACGGCTCAGATTGACGAAAGTATGAATTCAATCCTGGCAAAATTTGAAAAAAACAACTTTTGGATTCTTCCAGTGGTGTATCAAACTAAATTCGTTGGTTTTATTAATAAATCAGCAATTTTGACAGAATACAGAAAAACCTTAATTAATACTACAATTGAATAAATATCATTTCTAAAATTAATTCGAATTCTCAACTAAATCGTTTCTATCTCAGAATATTTTATTAAATTTGCAGGAATTTATTTAAAAAAGTAATAAGTTCATGTCTCTCTCAAATTTACAAACCATTCAGGAAGGATTAACATTTGACGATGTTTTATTAGTCCCAGCTTTCTCACAAGTTTTACCAAGAAATGTTAAGTTAAATTCTAAACTTACACGTAATATTTCTGTCAATACGCCAGTAGTTTCTGCAGCAATGGATACTGTAACAGAAGCAAATTTAGCAATCGCTATTGCGCAACAAGGTGGTATTGGAGTGATTCACAAAAGTATGTCTATTGCTGAACAAGCTTTGGAAGTGCGAAAAGTGAAACGTTCAGAAAGCGGAATGATTCTAGATCCTGTAACTTTAGCTGAAAATGCCTTGGTAGAAGATGCTTTGAAAATCATGAAAGAAAACAAAATTGGTGGAATTCCTGTTGTGGATGAAAATAACATATTAAAAGGAATAGTTACCAATCGTGATTTGCGTTTTGAGAAAAATTATAAGCGTCCGATAACAGAAATCATGACTTCTGAAAATATTGTTACGACAAAAGATGGAACAGATTTAAGTACGGCTGAAGATATTTTACAAGAAAATAAAATTGAAAAATTACCAGTTGTTGATGCTAATAATAAATTGATTGGCTTAATTACATACCGCGATATCATTAAAGTAAAAGAACATCCAAATTCTTGTAAAGATTCTTTTGGTCGTTTGCGTGTAGCTGCAGGAGTAGGAGTGACCACAGACACAATTGAAAGAGTAAAAGCTTTGGTTGAAGCAGGTGTTGATGCCATTGTAATTGATACCGCTCACGGTCATTCAGAAGGTGTCGTTCAAAAATTGAGAGAAGTTAAAGCTTTGTATCCAAAATTAGAAGTAATTGTTGGAAATATTGCTACTGCCGAAGCTGCTAAATATTTGGTTGAAGCAGGAGCAGATGCCGTAAAAGTTGGAATTGGACCAGGTTCAATTTGTACAACTCGAATCATTGCTGGAGTAGGTGTTCCACAATTAACAGCGATAAATGAAGTTGCTCAAGCATTGGAAGGAACAGGAGTTGCTGTGATTGCAGATGGTGGAATTCGTTATACTGGAGATATTGTGAAAGCAATCGCTGCTGGAGCCGATACGGTGATGATTGGATCTATGTTTGCTGGTGTAGAAGAATCTCCAGGTGAAACAATTATTTACGAAGGAAGAAAATTCAAATCTTACCGTGGAATGGGTTCATTGGAAGCTATGCAACGTGGTTCAAAAGATAGATATTTTCAAGATGCAGAAGACGATGTGAAAAAATTAGTTCCAGAAGGAATTTCAGGTCGAGTACCATATAAAGGAAACTTAGTTGAGGTGGTTTACCAAATTATTGGAGGTTTACGTGCAGGAATGGGCTATTGTGGGGCAGCTGATATTTCAAAATTGAAAGGTGCAAAATTTGTTCGCATCACAAACGCAGGAATGAAAGAATCTCATCCTCATGATGTAACTATCACACGTGAAGCTCCAAATTACAGTTTCAAATAGGATTTCTTAAATTTTCTTAAAAACACAATCTATCTGTTAGTTTTGCGTTAAAAACTTGAAAATTCAAAACAATTCATTATTTTTGAACACAAAATTTTATTAAAAATTAAACTATGAAGTCAATTTTAGTTGCTGTTGCTAGTATTTTAGCATTAAATTTTTCTTTTGCACAAAATGAATCCGTTATGGAAATTGACGGAAAATCAGTAAGTAAGGCTGAGTTTTTACAGATATATTTAAAAAACAATCCAGATCCAAAATACGATAAAGCATCTTTGGATGAATACATGGAATTGTTTAAAAAATTTAAACTTAAAGTTGCTGAGGCAGAAGCTTTGGGTTATGACACTATTCCAAAATTAAAAAGAGAATTAGAAGGTTACCGAAAATCTTTGGCCACACCATATTTAGTTGATAGCGACAAAAATGAAGAAATGATCAAACAAGCTTACGAGCGTTTGAAAAAAGAAATTAAAGCTTCTCATATTTTGATAAAAGTTGATGAAAATGCTTCATCTGCTGATACTTTAATTGCTTACAATAAGTTGATGGCTTTAAAAAAGAGAATTGAGAATGGAGAAGATTTTGCAACTGTAGCCAAAGGTGCTGGTGGTTCTGAAGATCCATCTGTCGTTCAAAATGGAGGTGATTTAGGTTTTTTTACAGCCTTTCAAATGGTTTACCCGTTCGAAGAGGCTGCCTTTAGTACTCCAGTTGGAAATGTTTCTAATCCTGTAAGAACACGTTTTGGATATCATATTTTAAAGGTTTTTGCAGAAAGACCAGCGCGAGGTACAATGACTGCAGCGCATATTATGATTTCCACTTCAAAAGAAGACACTCCTGAAATGATTTCAGATGCGAAAAAGAAAGCAGATGAAATTTATGCTAAAATTAAAAATGGTGAAAATTTCGAAACTCTTTGTGCTTCCTTTTCTGATGATTTTAATTCTAATGAAAAAGGTGGTGTTTTACCTCCATTTGGATCAGGAACAACGCAAAGAATGTTGCCAGAATTTGAAGAAACTGCATTTGCTTTAAAAAATGATGGTGATGTTTCAATGCCTGTTAAGACGCAATATGGTTTTCATATAATCAAAAGAATTTCTTGGAAAGATATTGCATCATATGATGTAATGAAAAAGGATTTGCAAAACAAAGTTAAGCGTGATGATCGTGCGAAAAAATCTCAAGATTACTTCGTGCAAAAATTGAAAAAGGAATATGGTTTTGTTGATAAATCTAAGAAAACGCTAAAACCATTCTACAAAACTATAGATACTACCTATAATGCTGGAATGTGGAAAGCAGATAAAATCAAATCAAACAAACCAATTTTCACCTTAAACGGCGTAAATTTTGGTCAAAAAGATTTTGCAGTTTATTTGGAAAAAAATTATGCCTCAGTTCCAAAAGGGAATAGTAAAGATTTGGTGAATTCGCAATTGAAAAATTGGGAGAAATCAGCTATTTTATCATACGAAGAAACACAATTGGAGAGAAAATATCCTGATTTTAAAGCTTTAATGCAAGAATATCATGACGGAATTTTGTTGTATGAAGTGATGTCTGATAAAGTTTGGAATAAAGCAAGTAAAGATACAGCTGGTTTGAGAGAATTTTACGCAAACAATACTTCTAAATACCAATGGAAAGATAGAGTAAATGCAGTAGTTTACGAGTGTTTAAACAACGATATTGCGACTCAAGTCACTAAGATGCTGAAAAGCGATACTATTACTTCTAAACATGTTTTGGATAAAATCAACGCACAATCAGAATTAAATTTGAGAGTTAGAACAAACAAGTTTGAATTAAGTGAAACAAATTACTTGAAAGGGAAAACATTCAAGAAAGGTGTAAATCCAGTTTATGAGTTTGAAGGAAAGTTTTATATAGTAAAAGTTGATGAGTTGTTGCCTGCAGGGCCAAAAACTTTTGATGAGTCAAAAGGTGCAATTACTGCGGATTACCAAACTTATTTGGAAAAACAATGGTTGGAAGATTTGGCAAAAAAGCACCCAATTAAAATCAACGAAACAGCTTTGTATTCTGTAGGTCAGAAATAAGCATAAACATATAGACTGTTAATTATTCCTAAACTTTGATTTGTAAGTAAACAAGTTAAGTGTTTTTTTTGGAATTTTACAGCTGTTACCATTTTTCAAAATAGATGAAGATTACATTATTTTTTAGTTGTTTAATTTTAGGAATTAATTTTTCCTTTTCTCAAGATAAAACAAATACTGTCATAGATAAAATCATTGCTCAAGTAGGAGATAATGTTATTTTAAAGTCTGATTTAGAAACACAAAAAATGCAAGCCGTACAATCTGGTATGGAAGTTACTAAAGAAAATGACTGTGCAATATTGGAGCAATTGATGTTTCAAAATTTATTGTTGAATCAAGCAGAAATTGATAGTATTGTTATTTCTGATGCTCAAGTGGATGCTGAAATGGAAAACCGCATTCGTGTCATTGAAAATCAAATTGGTAGCCGTGAAAAAATGGAAGCATTTTACGGAAAAACCATTACGGATATAAAGAATGAATTTCGTGAGATTATCAAAAAAAGATTGATGTCTGAAGAAATGGAACGAAGAATTACCCAAGACATTACGGTTACACCAAAAGAAATACAAGCATTTTTCAAAACCATTCCAGCTGATAGTATTCCCTTGATAAATTCACGCTTAAGTTTTCAGCAAATTGTAATTTTTCCAGAGATAACAAAAGAAGATAAAGAACTTGCGAGAAAAAATTTAAATGACATTCGTTTGGATATCATACAAAAAGGAAAAAGCTTTGAAACCCAAGCACGTATTCATTCGCAAGATCCAGGAAGTGCTCAACAAGGTGGTAAAATTGAAGCATCAAGAGGAATGATGGTACCGCAATTTGAAGCAGTTGTATTTAGTTTAGAAAAAAATGGAGTGAGTGAAGTGTTTGAGACCGATTATGGGTATCACATCATTCAATTAATTGAGCGAAAAGGAGATGACTACGCTTGTAGACATATTTTAATTACACCAGAATTTAATGCGGAGTCTTTGAATAAGTCCAATCAATTAATTGAAGAATGTCATCTAGCTTTGAAACAGAACACAATTACTTGGGATAATGCAGTTACAAAATATTCTAACGACGCAAATACCAAACAAAATAGAGGGATTATTACAAATCCAATTACCGGAGATCAAGGATGGAGCATGGAAGATTTGAACCAGGTTGATCAACAAATTTATTTGTTAACGGATGCTTTAGGCAAAGGAGAAATTTCTAAGCCATCCTTTTATTTTGATTATGTGGCGCGTCAACAAGGTCTAAGAATTGTTCGCTTAATGGAAAGAACTGAACCGCATAAAGCAAACTTGAATGATGATTATGCTTTAATTCAAAAAGCTACAGAAAATAAAAAGAAAGAAGAGATCGTGAATAAGTGGGTAGATTCTAAGGTGAGCAATGCTTATATTAGAATTGATAAAGATTATTCAACTTGTAAGTTTAGACACCATTGGACGACAAATCCTTAATACAATATTACTATGTCAGATGTTGAAACAGTAAACCAATTAGTTAAAGATTATCAGGCGCTTAAAAAAGAAATCCATCAAGTAATTGTTGGACAGGACGAAGTGGTTGATCAAGTCTTGATTTCTATTTTTTCTAGAGGACATGCTTTGTTAGTTGGAGTACCTGGATTAGCTAAAACTTTATTGGTTAATACAATTGCAGAATCTTTAGGCTTAAGTTTTAATCGTATTCAATTTACACCAGATTTAATGCCTTCAGATATTATTGGGTCAGAAATTTTG
Source organism: Flavobacteriia bacterium (assembly GCA_046303515.1). Classification (GTDB taxonomy): domain Bacteria; phylum Bacteroidota; class Bacteroidia; order Flavobacteriales_D; family Crocinitomicaceae; genus M2408. The sequence goes on from JBKCGI010000183.1 coordinate 10,221, forward strand.
GATGAAAATAGACAATTCAAATTCATCAAAGGGCCCTTGTTTCACAATATTGTTTTGGCTGATGAGATAAACCGTACTCCGCCAAAAACACAATCAGCTTTATTGGAAGCGATGCAGGAAAAATCTGTTACTGCCGCAGGTAAAAATTATAAATTACCAGCTCCATTTTTTGTATTGGCAACACAAAACCCTATTGAACAAGAGGGAACTTATCCTTTACCAGAGGCACAATTGGATAGATTTATGTTTAATATTTGGGTGGATTATCCAACTTACGCAGAAGAATTATCTATTGTTAAATCGACCACGAACGATTCAGTAGTAAAGTTGAATCAAATTGTTTCTGGTGAACAGATTTTGAAATATCAAGAATTAATTCGTAAAATTCCTGTTGCGGATAATGTACTTGAATATGCTGTTAAATTAGTTGGGAAAACTAGACATACAAGTGAATTTGCACCACAATTAACAAAAGATTTTATTAGTTGGGGAGCAGGACCAAGAGCTTCTCAGTTTTTGATTATTGGTGCTAAATGTCATGCAGCAATTAACGGTAGATTTTCACCTGATATTGATGATGTGAAAGCGGTAGCTAAACCAATTTTAAGACATCGAATTGTTCGCAATTATCGAGCTGAAGCAGAAGGCTATTCAATGGATAGGATAATTGAAGAATTAATGAAATAATTTTTAAAGATATATTTGTAAAAAAAAGGAACCCATTACTGAGTTCCTTTTTTTGTGATTGTAAACTTTAAAACTATGCGATTAGTAGAAAGTAAGCTAAAAGTAAAATATCTATAATAACACTCACTGTAGCCGAGGTCATTATCCATTTCATTGGGGCTACTGCCAATAATAAACTTAAAGTAAGCATAGTTGGCACAATTACTAGAATTAAAGTAAAAGTGTTTGAAATTGCACCAGCACCTACTGCAGCACCTCCCATACATCCTATGATTAAAATAATCATACTGATTAATCCAAAACGATTAAATTCTGATGTTTGGATAAAATTTGATTGTTGTGTATTTGATTCCATAATTTTATGTTTTTTAACTTATACAAAGTTCAGTATTAAGCGGATTTTACGAAATGATTTAACACCAAGTTAAAAGTTGATTTTAGTCATAAAAAAAACTGATTTACTGAAAAAAAGCTATTTAAAGTTTGGAAAAAACATTATTTATTTTTAATTTCACTTAACTAAACGTATTTAAACCTTTTACAATGGAACAAGAATTCTTGATAATTCCTGATGAATTACTCATTAGCAAAATTTATCTTTTTAGAGAAAAAAAAGTCATGTTTGATAGAGTCCCGGTAGCTATCGGGAAAAAGTCTATTCGAAAAGCGGTAAAAAATCAAGATGAGCGTGTTGAAATGATTTACAACTATTTAATTAAATTCATTAAGCAAGAGCAAAAACCTAGAACACCGATTGGATTTTAAATTTTTCCAAAAGATTAAATTATAATAAACCTTTAAAAAACCTTTTATGTTAGTAAAAACCTATAGCAGTGCCGTTTTTGGCATTGATGCAACGACCATTACTATTGAAGTAAACATTGCTCAAGGAGTCAATTTTATTTTAGTTGGCTTACCTGATAATGCTGTAAAAGAAAGTCAGCAGCGAATCAAAGCGGCACTCAAAAACAATAATCTCAATTATCCCGGGAAGGAAATTACCATCAACATGGCACCTGCGGACATTCGAAAAGAAGGTTCCATTTACGATTTGCCCATCGCTTTAGGGATTTTAGCCGCAAGTGAACAGTTAATTTCAGAACAATTGGACCAATTTATTATTTTAGGAGAATTATCGCTTGATGGAACAGTTCAACCAATGAAGGGTGTGTTGCCTATTGCTATAAAAGCAAAACAAGAAGGTTATAAAGGCATCATTCTCCCAAAATTAAATGCTCCCGAGGCTGCCATTGTTGGTGACATGGAAATTTACGGAATTGATAATTTAAGAGAAATTGTTGATTTTCTAAATCTTAAAACAGAATTAAAACCTTTAGTCGCAGACATTGAAAAGGAATTTAATCAAAAGATTTTTGACACCTCCGTTGACTTTAAGGACGTAAAAGGTCAAGAAAACATTAAGCGAGCATTTGAAATCTCTGCTTCTGGTGGACATAACGTTATTTTAATTGGTCCTCCCGGAGCAGGGAAATCCATGTTAGCTAAACGTTTACCTACAATTCTTCCCCCAATGACTTTGGACGAATCTCTAGAAACAACTAAAATTCATAGCGTAGCAGGAAAAATGAAAACGGAAGTAGGTTTGGTTTCAGAACGGCCTTTCAGAAAACCTCACCACACAATTTCAGACGTTGCTCTAGTGGGTGGAGGCTCATATCCTCAACCAGGTGAAATTTC
>JBKCGI010000184.1:0-14379 GCA_046303515.1 Flavobacteriia bacterium
AAAATTTGTTTTACCTTATTTCTTGGCTTATGGTCCAAGTGCTCGAGGACCAATTCCAGCTTATGGGGATTTAATTTTCGACTTGGAAATCATGAGTATTTTACCTGCTCCAGCAGTAAATCCGAATGATGGACACGATCACAGTGACCCAAATCACAAACATTAAGTATCAAAATAAATAATATTATAAAAACTCCAATTTATAAATAGTTTGGTTTTTTTATTTTATTTTAAATGAAATTGATATATTTGTTATTATTCAAAAAAAATGAAAATTAGAATCTTTTTATTTATTTCTGTTTGCTTTCTGGTATTTTCTTTTCTAATTAGTTGCGACAAACATCACGCGAAAAAATTGGCAGGATCTTATACTTGTCAAGTTCATTCATACTCAATTAGTGGTGGAACTGTAACGCTTGACACAAACTACACTGAAACACTTGAAGTTAAGCAAGAGAAAAATAAACTTAATTTCTTAAACCAATCATATCATATTGATACTTTTTGGAATGAAAAAAGATATTATACAACTTTTACGCATGGCTATTTGGACATCCAATTTAAAAATGACAGCATAAATTACGAAATGAGAAATGGAGGTCAAGGTGGTTATGGAATTATCACCTACAAAGGAAAAAAACAAAATTAGTTAAGCCTCCCAATCAAACTTCTTCTTCTGAATAGGGAACATTTCCATCAACTCACCGGAATAATAAAACTGATAAGAAATCATTCCAAAAGTATATGGTTTTTCTTTGATTACGATTGTAGATCCACCTACTTTAGGATTTTTCTTTGGTTGCGATTGTGGGTAACCAACGTTAAATAAGGTTGCCAAAATTTCTGGACGATTCTCGATCGGAAATCCAGCTCTCTCCCACTGCACTTTCATTTGTTTCACAAAAACTGCCGCGTATAAATAAGAATAGAAATGATTTCTAAAAGATGTCAATCGGTCAAAACGCTCTTGTGTGGTATCTGCGGTTTTAAAATCTAAAAGTGTTTCATATTGTTTCCCTAAATAATAGACGCTTGAAGGATCTTTGATCGTTGCTTCCATCTTAGCGGCTGTGAAGTCTTTGATTCCAGTTACACCTAATGAAAACTGAGATTCAACTGACAAAATTTGAAGCGGACCAATCCATTTTTTGTAAGCTTCGCGATCCGAATTAAACAAACGAATCTGTTCGCCTACCAAACAAGATACAATCAATCTCGCTTCAACTCCTGTCATGCGTGCTGCTGAATCAATTAATTTTTGATCTTTAGCCACAGCAACTTTAAACGTTTCCCATTCTTCCAAATTCATCCATTCAAAAACACTTTTCTGTGAACGTTTTGGTGAATATTTGTAACGAGTGGATTTGTATGCTGCAATTTCATTTTTGTAGGCTTGATTTTCTTTCATTTTGAAATCAACCGCATCCAACATTTTTAATACTTCGATGATCTCTTGTCCGCTTTCAAAAGCTTTTAAAATTTGATGTGCGTTCTTTGGTTGGTATTTATTTAAAATTGCGATACGATTCAAAGCATCATATTTGAAATGTAAACGTGTTAAACTATCTGCATTTGCCGCGTTTTCATATTTCTCGCTAATTGCTTCTAATTGACGACTGTTTCGATCCACCGAACCACTTTCATTTGTCCATTTGAATTTAATAGCAAAATAAGCACCAGTTAGTCCAAAACCAACAATTGCAAACGCATAAAGTAATATTGTATAAGGGATTTTAACCCACTTTTTAGCAAAAAACTTTTTCAATTTTAAAAAATTAGAGTGCGAAATTAGTAAGAATTTTTCAACTAATTGAAAATGAAATGAATCTTGGAAAAACATTACCCCTTCAGGGTGGGGACCCTTTCACCCTTACCACCCCGAAAGGGTCATTTGACCAGAAATACAGATTTGCCAAAAAATCACTATCTTTGCACTCATTTTTTAAGATTATGAAGTACACCGAAGCCATAGAAAAAAGACGAACTTTTGGAATTATTGCCCATCCTGATGCTGGTAAGACGACCTTAACTGAAAAGTTATTGCTTTTTGGTGGTGCCATTCAAACGGCGGGTGCGGTGAAAAATAATAAAATTAAAAAATCTGCGACTTCGGATTTCATGGAAATTGAAAAACAAAGAGGAATCTCGGTTGCAACTTCCGTGATGGCTTTTGAATACGGTGGAAAACAAGTCAACATCTTGGATACTCCTGGTCACAAGGACTTTGCTGAAGATACATTTAGAACTTTAACTGCAGTAGATAGCGTAATTTTAGTAATTGACTGCGCAAATGGTGTGGAGGAACAAACTGAAAAATTGATGGAAGTTTGTCGTATGCGTAAAACGCCGGTGATCATTTTCGTCAACAAAATGGACCGCGATGGTAAAGATGCTTTCACATTGTTAGATGAATTAGAGGAAAAACTGGATTTAAAAGTACGCCCTTTGACTTGGCCAATAGGAATGGGAGATTATTTCAAAGGAGTTTACAATATTTACGACCAAAACATCAACCTTTTTCAAGCGAATAAAACAAAAATAGCAAAGGAAATAGTCTCTCTTTCAGACATTAATGATCCTGAATTGGATGAAATCATAGGGGATAAACCTGCTGCAGAATTGCGCGAGGATTTGGAAATGATAGAAGGAGTTTACGATCCTTTTGACAGAGAAACTTACTTGAGTGGAGAAGTTGCTCCTGTATTTTTCGGTTCAGCAGTTAACAATTTCGGTATCAAAGAATTATTAGATACCTTTATTCAAATTTCACCTTCGCCAAGAGGACGTGAAACTGATTTAAGATTCATCAACCCTGAAGATCCAAAATTCTCAGGTTTTGTGTTTAAAATTCACGCCAACTTAGATCCAAAACACCGCGATAGAATTGCCTTTTTACGCATCGTTTCTGGTAAGTTTGAACGTAATACCTTTTACAACCATGTCCGTTTAGACAAAAAATTCAAATTCCCAAATCCAACATCTTTCATGGCGCAAGATAAAAGTGTAATTGACGAGGCTTTTCCAGGAGATGTAATTGGTTTATACGATACAGGAAATTTCAAAATCGGTGATACTTTGACGGAAGGTGAAAAAATGATGTACAAGGGAATTCCAAGTTTCTCGCCTGAAATTTTCCAAGAGTTAGAGAATTTAGATCCTTTGAAATCTAAACAATTGGAAAAAGGTATTCGCCAATTGACGGATGAAGGAGTTGCTCAAATGTTTATCATGCAGCCAGGAAATAGAAAAATTGTTGGTACTGTTGGTCAATTGCAATTTGAGGTAATTGCGCATCGTTTGGAGCATGAATATGGAGCTTCCTGTCGCTTTGTTCCTAAAAATTACCACAAAGCGTGTTGGATTACAACCGATAATCAAGCTGAATTGACAAAATTCTTACAAGCCAAAACTGGAAATATTGCCAAAGATAAGGACGACAACTACGTATTCTTAGCTGAAACAACGTTCTTATTGCAAATGGCTGAGCGAGATTATCCAGAATTGACTTTCCATAAAACATCAGAGTTTAAATTGGAGGTTTAAATTAGAGTGAAACTTTATTCTCTTTCTTATTTTCATTTTGAAATGTTGTTTGAATTTTCATTTTTTTAAAAAAATTACTTAAATTTACATTCCATTGTTAACTAGTAATTCGAATTATAATTTAATGAATCGAATGAACGATCTGAAAATTGAAAATAATGAAAAAAATAATCTTTTTGTTAAGCTTCGTTTTTATTGCGCTTAGAAGTTATGCTGCAATAATTTATGTAAATATAAACGCAACCGGTACAAACAGTGGCACAAGTTGGGCCAATGCCTTTACCGATTTACAAAATGCTTTAAGCAATGCTTTTATAAACGATGACATTTGGGTGGCAACTGGAACCTATAAACCAACTCAAACGACTAATAGGGATTTGTCCTTTGTTATGAAAAACGGAGTGGATATTTACGGTGGCTTTAATGGAACTGAAAGTTCAATTTCTGAACGTAATATTGAAGTAAATCCCACCTATTTATCTGGTGATATTGGTGCCATAGGTGATAATACGGATAACACACGAAAAATTGTAAAAATTCAAAATTTCACTGCACCTTTTACCTTCGATGGATTTAGAGTTGTATCTGGTTATGATGGCTTGAGTTCAGGTAATGGAGCTGGAATTTTCGCTTCAAACAACCCAGGAATTCAGCTTACCTTTAATAACACCATTTTGTATAACAATTACGCCAATCATTCAGGAGGTGGAATGATTATCGACAATTCAAATACAACATTTAATAATTGTGAATTTCTATACAATTCTAGTTATAATTATGGTGGTGGAGCAATTTATTCTGCAAATGGTTCTAATTCTAAAATTTACTTATATGATTGCAAATTTATTGGCAATAACTCAAGACAAGGAGCAGTTATTAATTTTGATGGACTTGAGCTTGTGATGGAACGAAATTTAGTTTCAAGTAATACTTCAACAACAAATGGGAACATCATCAATGTTTCGCAAGGACCAACTAAATTCGAAATAAATAATTCACTAATAGTCGGAAACCAAGTGCCCAATGGGACAAGCTCAATTATTAGTTCCTATACTTCTGGCGTAAATTCATCTTCGCTTACGAATGTTACGATTTGCCACAATAAACATAATACCACTTTCGATGTTACAGCCGAAGCCATTTACCAGAGTAATTCAGCAATGATCATTTCAAATTGCATCATTTTTGGAAATACGAATTCTGATTTAAATGTACAAATTGATGCAGGAAACACAGTTCGTAATTCAATTGTAGAAAATGGTTACTCAACAGGAACTAACATTTCAACCTTAGATCCGCTTTTTGTGAATCCTGGAACACTGGCAATGGCTCCATTTGATGCAACAAATTTTGATTATTCCTTACTAGATGGATCACCAGCTGTCAATTATGGTAATAATCTTTACGCCCAGAATTTTTCACTAGATTTACAAAACAATACTCGAATTCAGCAACTGATAGTTGATTGTGGCGCCATTGAATCTCCATTTACAGACACACAAGCGCCAATTGCATTATGTAGTGACGTAACTTTACCTTTAAATAACATTGGTGAGGCAACTTTGGATGCTATGCAAGTAGATAATAACAGTACGGACAATATCGGAATTGCAAGCTACACCCTTTCTCAGACAGCATTCGATTGTTCGCAAATGGGAGAAAATAGTGTGGAACTAACCGTTGTTGATGAAGCTGGAAATTTTAGCATGTGTACTGCCACGATTACTGTAATAGATGATCAAAACCCTGATATTCAGATACAAAACATTTCTATTTATTTAGATGAAAATGGAAATGTGTCCATAACAACAAATCAAATTGACAATGGAACAAGTGATAACTGTAGTATGGATACCACGTACCTATCTCAATATGAATTCACTTGCGCTGATTCAGGTCCAAATACTATAGTATTTAGCGCATTAGATGTAAATGGAAATTTGGTATCCTCAAATGTTATCGTCACAGTAATTGATAGTGTTTTTCCTATTGCACTAGCACAGAACGTGGATTTGTATCTGAATGCAAGTGGATTTGCATTATTAAATCCTCCGCAAGTAAATAACGGTTCTAGTGATGATTGTGGAATTGCATCTATGAACATCAATCAAGCAAGTTTTAATTGTTCAGATCTTGGTTCCAATCAAGTTACATTGAGTGTCAGCGACAATTTTGGTAACATATCTACAACTACTGCAAACATTGCTGTTTTCGACACTATTTCCCCGATTACAAATGGGCAATCCATAACAGTCAATTTAGCGAATGGCAATCCAGCTATTATTACCGCTAACCAAATTAACACTAATAGTTCTGATAATTGTACTTTTACTCAAACGGTAGCACCTTCATCCTTCAACACTGTTGGAGTTTTTGATGTTATTTTAACAACAACCGATGCATCGGGAAATAGTAGTTCTGAGACCTATACTGTTACAGTTATAGATGAACCATTAGCTGATTTAGATGGATTGTCAATACTAGAATTTAAGGTTTTCCCTAATCCAAGTGATGGTTTGATTTACATTACCCTTGGGAATAAGGAAGAACAATTTAAAGTTTGCCTTTTAGATGTAACTGGAAAATTGCTTTCAAATAAAAGCTATACTAACACAAATGAAATTGAATTTCAGTTAAATCAAGCACCTGGAATTTACTTTTTAGAAATTGAAACAGCAAATTTTAAAAGTAAACGAATTAAGGTGGTGAAAATTTAGTTTTTTGTGTCTCAATAAATTGAATGTTTAATTTTTGGTCAAATGAGTAGTACTTTTAGTGTTTTGATACTTTCAATTGGAATGAGCTTTTCCTTGCTTGTGAATGGTCAAAATACAAACAGTCAATTAGAAATTTCAGTACTAAAGGAAACGCTTCCTCAATTGTTAAACAATAATCCCAATTCAGCAGCTAGTTATCTTAAAAATGGAGGTGGATATAAATTAATGGTTGAGATACTCAATTCAAAGTTTATACGCGATACTATTGGCGCTCGTCAAACATTATTAGAATTAAATAAATTATCAGATTCTCTCTCGGAGGTTTTGTCGAAACAAAAAATATTTGTTCTGTTAAGTGATACCTTGTTTGTATATAAATATTCTCCAAATATATGGAAAAACATAGGAGGAGAATCAGATACTACCGATTTGAAAAACCTTGAAGATTGGGATTACGAGAAAGACATTTTAATTGAAACTTTTCAAACCGACTATGAAAATCGCGGCTTTAAAAAGCCAATTGATTTGGAATTTATTGATTTAATCAAAGAGCAAATCAATTTAAATTCCTCGCACATCATAATTGACCTGAAAGAATTAAACAACTCATATTATGAATACAGGCCTTTGATAGATTCAAATTTAGTTGGCACTTTGAGATTTAATGGAGTTAGATTGTATCGCCCTGTTTTTAACGACAAAATGGACAAGGCTTGTTATTTATTCTCCTTTCAATCAAGTAATGGTCCATTTCGTGAATTTGTATTTGTTGAAAAACAAGAAAATAAGTGGATATTTATCGATTCTTATGGAAGTCATCACATTGATTCTGATGATAATTGGTATAAGCAATAAAACCTCATGTAAGAAGGTGTAAAATTTTTAAACCATTAGAAAAAAGAAATTTTTAGAAACGAGTTAGATTATTTCGCTCAATTTATTGTCTTTTCGGAGGATTTCTTCGCTTTTTTCATACAAAGATTTGGCGGCTTTATTAATTTTTTCAACGGGAATTTTTTCCCATTCACTGATGTCAGATTTGAATTTGGAATTAAAAAGCAATTTTGATAAGTCATTTATTATGGCATAACCCGCGTATGGATGTGAATTGTTTCTATCTTTTTTATTCGCCTCTAATATAAATTCATTTATTCGGTCATAAATAGTAGCTTTTGAGCAATACATTAATTCGATAACTTTAGCACGATATTCCAAATCGGCAGGACTTAAATTTGGATAATCGTTTAAATCTGTAAAATGAATACTTTCATGTTTTAAATAGGAAACTTTAAATTTTTCAGAATTTAGATCGTAGCCATTCTTATTGCAAAACAAGGTAGCCGATTCTTTTATTGCCCAACCGCCAACTGTAGAATATGCAAAAGAGGCATAGTGATCGTATCCATTTAAATGGTAACTTTCTATGAAAACAACTTTTGTCTTAATCGTCTTTTTGGGTAAGGTTACGGTGTACTTTTTAATCGTTTCTTTGTTCCAAATAAAAAGTTCTTGAAAACCATTTCGAAATTTAAAATCAGCTTTAAACCCCTGATTTTCAATCACACTTTTGAGAACGGAGTCATTTCTTATACTTTTAGACAAACTATCTTTAGATAATGTCGTCAATTTATTTGAAATCAAATAAGAAACAATATTTTGATATAAAACTGAATCCGTCATGTCTTTTGTACTTGCTTTTAAAAGTTTTTTTCTCCAATAATTACGATAGATACCTGAAATATCATTTATTATTTTATTTTTTGAAGTATTCTCAATTTTTTCATCATTTGAAACAAAACGAGCGTACATTTTTCTCCTAAACTCTTGGTATTCATAATTTACTAGTGGATTGGAAAGACTTTCTATTTTTTCCATTTTAGCCAATACATATTTTACTTCTCCAACTGCAGATTTATTTATTAAATGCAGAAACATTTGCCTGTCATCTTGAAAATTGTAAGATCCGTAGGCGATTAGAAGAAGTAAAATTCCAACAATAATTAAAATAATATTTCTAGTTTTTTTCTTTATTTTTTTCATTTAATGTATCTGTGATCAAAGTAATTTTTGTTTCTTTTTAGATTTTTTTTGACAATTTGATCAATTTTTCTAAGCTTTGGTAAAAGTAATTATTTTAAGCAAGGCGATTACTTTTTTAAGTCCCTTATTATAAATATAAGAAAACCTTCCAAGAGCATTCTTGTGATTTTAAATCTTTCTATTGTCCTACTTTAAATTTTTCAAATGATTTGCCATTGAATTTATATACTCCATTTTCGTGTGTTCCTAGCCAAAGGTCCCCATTGTTGTCTTTGTAAATACTGAATAAAGTAATGTCTTTTGAATTGTCTTGAACTACATAATGAGTGATTTTTGTTCCATCATATTTCCAAACTCCATCACGATAGGTTACAAACCACAAATCATTATTGTTGTCTCTTACTGTTGATAGATACTCATCAAGATTGCTGTCCTTTTTCCCATCTAAGCCACCTATGCTTTCGTGTCTTGTGTAAAATTTATTGCTTTTTAGTGTGCTACTGTCGTACACGCTATAACGATATTCGGTATTGAACCAAAAGTCACCATTTTTGTCCTCTGTAATTGAACGCACTCCATTTGCACCTTCATTGCGAAATTCTGTCACATCTTCTTCTGTAATCCATTCAAACGATTTTCCATCATATCGGCAAACTCCAACTGGGTTTGTGCCAAACCAAATGTTTCCTTTTCTGTCTTTATAAATGCTATAAATATCAAATGGATTGGATAAATTTGGTGGCTTAGGAAACTGCAATTCATGCAATGTAATCCCATCATAGCGATATACTTTTCCTGTAATTCCATAAGAATACTCAAACCACATATCTGTGGATTCAAGTTTCCAATTTTCACTTGGAACTGCTTTTATAGTCGTGAAACTACTTCCGTTAAATTTTGATATTGATGAAGTTGCGTTTGCACTGCCAAAATAAATATTACCAAATTCATCTTCTTTTATTTCATCAATTCTGTTGTTAATCAAACCGTGTTTTGTTGTGTAATTAACTAATTCACTTCCATCGTATCTATATACACCCGTTTCCCAACTTCCAAACCAATAAACATTCTTCCTGTCTTGATAAACAACCATTATGCTTTTACCAAGTTCTTTTAGGGTGTCACCTTTTATAACTTGATTAGTGTTTTTGTTCTGTTTAGAGGTTTGTCCATTGCATGATGTCAACAGAGTAATGATGCTTAGAAATAAAAGTATTTTCAATTTCATTGTTGTCTTTTTTATGATTACAGTGTTGTCATGGAGTTACTATTAACGGTTAGAATTTGAAAAATAGGAGTTTTCGAAGCACAAAACAGTTTACCTTTAATGATATTGAAACGAAGCACGAATGTTTATTTAACCTCTGAACCGCCAATTTCTTATAGGTCCTGTTATTGGACGTTTTTAAGTTAATCATGTTTCTTCTTCTTTCACTGCAGTTTCAAAGTGTCAATGGGCAACTACTCCTTTATATATGTAATTCTATCTTCATCAAGCACTAATCCTCATTCAAGGAACTAAACTTCCTATATATTATAAATCAAACTAAAACGAAGCCCATTTCCATCAAAGTTCGTCTTAGGAGGCTCTCGGTCAAGGTTGAGGTATTTTGGTTCGAAGGGAAAAAATCGAACTAAAGAAAGTTCCAATGCAAGAGAATGTTTGTTATTCTTGATAAATGAAAATCCTTGACCCACCGACAACGAAAAGGTATTGATAGTATAATCCAAATTCTTATAACTACTATAATAGGTAACTAATCCTCCAGGTTGCTGATCATATACCGTATCACTTACTTGATAATTAGCATCAGTTTTAACATGAAAATACTGTAATTCAATCGGTAAATAAAACGCAACATTACGTTTGTGAGCATCGTATTGATAACAATACCTAAGACCTCCAGCGAAAAAATTATCACCAGTCAGCACTGGAATTTCTCCACTCACACCAACAAAATGTCTTCTTGAAAAGTATTTACCCGCACCTAAATAAATGGATACAGGCAACTCCCAATATCCACCATTTGAATTTAAATAATAGTTGTCTGGCGTAAAATCATCCCGCATTGCTATCAGGGAAGTTCTAAATCCGAGAGAGAACTCAAATTCTGACTCTTTTCTAGGATAAACTTGTACACTTTTTTTTATCTTAGAAGTGAACTGTTTATCGTATTCAAAATATTTGTATTCACCAGCCTTAAACGAATACATTTTTCCATCTAAACCTTTAAAAGTCAACAAACCTGTACTGGAATCATAACTCAAAATTTTCCCTTTGAGTTCCGATGTAAATTTTTGAACATTACCTCTTCCATCTTGATGCTCTTTGTAAACAGCGACCACATCATATACTTCCACCTTAATAGTTGGTTCTGTTTTCAGGGTATCAACTTGGGCTTGTATCGTCTTACTTAAAAAAGTAATTATCGCAAGTACTATAATTTTATTCATGATTTTTCAAAATTACAAAGAAAGTTAAATATTAAAAAAAGGAAAATTTCCCTTTTAATTTGAAGACAACTTGATGTTTATTTATCAATATTTTTGAAGCAAATATATCTAAAATAAATCACAAAAATATTCCCAACCAAATAAAATGCGCCAAAAGAAATAAACAAAGTTCAAACACTACTTTATTTTAAATTCTGCAAAATTTGGCTTGTCGTAAAAATTCTACTATAATTTTAATGTATAAATTAAATTTGTCACGATTCACATTGAAAACTATTTCATTGAACAAATATTTTCTCTTATTTTTAAGGATAAATTTAACCTTCGCGCAAAAAAAAAGAGCTACCTTTCGATAACTCTTCCTTTTTCAATATTTATGCACTACTAAGTAGCTGGTTTGTAATCTTTTTTGTCGATAATCATTTTAGCGATAATTTCTGTTAAGATTTCGGAAGTTCCACCACCGATTGGTCCTAAACGGCTATCTCTAAACATACGCGCCAATGGATATTCTTCCATATAACCGTATCCACCTAACAATTGTAAACAATCGTAAATCACCTCATCTGCAATACGAGTCGCATTTAATTTTGACATACTTGCCTCTTTCACAACGTATTCGCCATCATTCAGGCGTTTTGAAATCATGTAATTGAATGATTTTACCATTTCAACGTTTGAAGCTGCAGCGGCAATTTTATGACGTAAAACCTGGAATTGGTTGATTTCTTTTCCAAAAGCTTTTCTTTCAGACATATATTGCAAGGTGTACTCAACTGCAAATTCAGCTCTTGCATGCGCATTGACTCCCATGATTAAACGCTCCAAGGCAAAATGTTGCATGATGTAAAAGAAACCTTTACACTCCTCACCCATTAAATTTGTAGCTGGGATTTTTACATTATCAAAAGCAATTTCTGCCGTATCTGATGCTCTCCAACCTAGTTTGTCTAATTTTGAAGCAGAAACACCTGCTGTTTCTCTGTCAACCAAGAAAATACTGATTCCTTTTGGACCTAATTCAGGATGTGTTTTAGCAGCAACTATCAAATAATCACTATAAACTCCATTTGTAATAAATGTTTTTGAACCATTGATGACATATGAATCACCTTCTTTAACAGCTGTAGTGCGCATTCCCGCAACATCTGAACCACCAAATGGCTCTGTGATGCATAATGCACCAATCATGTCACCTGTAATACTTGCAGTTAAATATTTTTGTTTGATTTCTTCAGAAGCCTCTTCCTTTAAGTGCGTCATTGCCAAATAAGCATGCGCCCACATAGCAGCTGCAAAACCACCAGAATTGATGCGCTGCATTTCTTCTAAGAAAATTACTGTAAAGAACAAATCTAAATCTAAACCGCCATAAGCTTCTGGTTGCTTGAGTCCAAAATAACCCATTTCACCAAACTTCTTCCAAATGAAACGCTCTATTGTTCCAGTTTTTTCCCATTTTTCAATGTGAGGCACAACTTCTTTTTGTAAGAAATCTCTAAAACCTTGTCTAAATTGATGATGTTCTTCCGTAAAAAACATGAATATACTATTTTTTAATTTAATGCAAAAATAAACTCTTTTTTGAATAAAAAAACGATTCAGCCAAGTTTTTGTTTAAAATTTAACTTAGTGTAAAAGTGACATTTATAGTTTTTCTATTAAGAAATCTGTTCTACGATTAATAGAACGTTTGTAAGGATCATCATTTGGTAATTTAGGCTTAGTTTCACCAAATCCTTTTGCATTCAAGCGATTAGATTCAATCCCAAGGCTTACGATGTATTTTTTTACTTCTTGAGCGCGATCTTCAGATAATTTTAAATTCTTTGCATCATCACCAACATCATCCGTATGACCTTGAATCATGATATTTACACTAGGATTTTCTTGCAAAAATTTCGCAAATTGACGGATAATAAATTTTGATTTTTCGCTTAAAACAAAAGAATTCGTTTCAAATAAAATATCTTTAATTGTATAGGCTTCCCCCGCTTTCAACGGTTTAGATGTTAATTCTGTTCCTTTCACAACCGTTTTGCCTGCTAATTCTTCTTTCCCAAACAATTTAGAATCAAAGGCATTTCCTTCTTTTTTAACGGAAACAATTACATCTTGAGGCTCACTTGTTTTGATGATTGCAGCATATTTACCATCATCTCCATTTACTTTAATTTTTTCTGTTTTACCAGAATTAGCATAAGTCACTTCAATACTGGCATCGGTAACTGGAGCTCCACTTTTATCTTTGATATCTCCTTTGATTAAGGTAACAGCTTTTGGACGTGCTTCTGGGTACAACTCAAACCCATAAATATTCCAATTTCCTTGTTGTTTAGAAGAAAAATAAGCCAACTTTCCATCAGTTGAAACAAAAATTCCTATTTCATCGACATTGGAATTGATTGGATAGCCAATATTTGTTGGTTTTCCCCATTTTCCATCCACCATTCTCGAATAAAAAATATCCGTTCCTCCTAGACCTTTTCTTTGCTCTGTTGAAGAGGAAACAAAATATAAAGTCTCAGAATCTTGATGCAAAAAGGGACTTTTATCTTTTCCATCTGTGTTAATTTCATCCAAAGGAACACCTTCCGACCATTCTCCTTTTTCGTTTCGTGTTGCTACAAAAATATCATTATCTCTAGTTGTAGGACGCATGGCTGTATAGTACAAGATGTTACCGTCAGCTGACAGTGAAGGCTGAGCTTCCCATCCATCTTTAGTATTAATTCCTGGGCCCATATTTTCAAGCGGTGTCCACTCAAAATCATTTCCTCCTTTTCCTGTGCGTTTGAATGTTGTTAAATACAAATCGCAATTCAAGTATTCTTGCGTTCCAACCATTTCTTTTTTACAAGCACACATTACCATTTCTTTGTTATCAACAGACATTGTCGCAGAACCATAACTCGTAAAAGACCCATCGTTAAATGGTTTTTTAAAAGCATTCCCAGTATCAAATTGTCCATTCATATCAGGTCTTTGAGAAAAAGTAAATTCTTCTACAACATTCGACATGATATCCCCCAAATTAGCTCTATCTACTTTTCGTGTATAAAACATCAATTCATTATCAGGTGAAATCATCGGGAAATATTCGTCATTTTTGGAACTCACGTTCGGAACAGCTTTTGGTTCAAAGGGAACCTGTGTACTTTTCAAAGCTGCATCTTTTTCAACTTCAGCTAAAATTGCTTGAATGTCTTTTCTTCTTTTGTCGTGATCTTCAGCAAATTTCGAAACATCTTTGTGGTCATATGCTAAAAACTCTTTGAAAAACTTAAGAGCTTCATCCATTTCACCTTGAGAATAGTTGATTGCGCCCAAGTAATAAGAGCAATTGGAATGGTAATCGTTGCAAAACTCTAAAGCTACACGAAACATTTCTTCTGCTTTCTTCAAACTTTTATCACCCATAGCTGGATTTGGCTGTGTTTCGTAATATTTCAAACCTTGGTTGTAAGCATACATTCCATATTCGTAATATGCCATCGCGTTATCAGGAGCTTGTTTGATTGCTTCATTGAAATTCTCTACAGCAGTTTTAGCATCCGTTGATTTGGACGCCGTTTGAATCAATTTTTCAATCTTTTTGGAAGGCGGCAAACAGGATTCATCCTCT
>JBKCGI010000185.1:0-5309 GCA_046303515.1 Flavobacteriia bacterium
GAGTTGGAAACGTCGATTGCTACCACTAATTCCATGCTTTCCATCGTACCTGAAACTTTTTTTGTTCCAAAAATGGGTTGCGCCAAAGCTAAAATCAAAAAAACAAAAGCATTTCGCAAAAAGAAATAACGCAATAAAACCTGAAAGGAGTTTATCGGTTCAACAATTAAAGCCAAAACACGCTCTTCTCCCAAAAGATTCAGGCGTTTGTTTTTCCAGGAGAAATACCACAAAAATCCCCCCACAAAAGGCAATAATAGCAATAAGTTCCATAATTTTTCTTCGTCCTTGAAAGCAAATTGTCCGTCACTTGAACCAGCAGAAAAATAGTCCATGAACCACAAAAGCACGACAAAAAGTAGCCAAAAAATAACTTCCACTAGGAAAATTCCTAAGATGATTTTTTTGTTTTTGTATGTGTGTTTGTTTTCCAATTAAAAACGTTTAAAATAAAGTAATTCTGTTCCGAAAAGGAGCATTAAAAGCAACAAAGCCCAATTCAAAAAAGGAGCTGGTCGTACAGGAGGTTCAGATTTAAAATCTTTGTCCTTCATTCTGCGTTTTTCGAGTTTTTCAATTTCCTTGTAAATCGTGCGTAAACTTTCTTCGTTTGTGGCACGGAAATATTTTCCACCCGTAATTGTAGCGATCTTATTCATCGTTATTTCGTCAATTTCTACGGGAACATTCATGTATTCAATTCCAAAAGGCGTAAAAATTGGAGAGGGTGCCATCCCCATCGACCCAACGCCAATGGTGTAAACACGAATGTTTTTTGCACGAGCCAATTCTGCTGCTTCCTCAGGTGTGATGTCTCCGCTTTCACTTACTCCGTCAGATAACAAAATAATCACTTTGGAAGGTAAACTGTCGTTTCTCAAACGAGTTACTGCTGTTCCTAAGCCCAAACCAATGGCTGTTCCCCCTTCAATCATTCCAGGTTGGAGTTGATCTATTTGTGTTTTGAGAATTTCATAATCTAAGGTCGATGGACAAGCCGTGTAAGCTTCACCTTCATAAGCAACCAAACCAATGCGATCGCCTTTTCTACCATCGATAAATTCTTTCGCTACTTTTTTAGATGCTTCTAAGCGATTCGGTTGAAAATCGCGCGCCAACATAGAAGTTGAAATATCCATCGCCAAAACGATATCGATTCCGTTTTTGTAGTTTTCTTCAAAATCATCGTAAGTTGACCAATGTGAAGGTCGAGCAAAAGCAATAATCAGTAAGGAAAAAATTATTCCATACACAAAATTCATAAACCAACGGATGTATTTGATGCGATTTTCACCTAAATTTTGTTGTTCACCAACCGTTCTCGAAAATTTGACTTCGCCTTTTTGACGTTCTTGCAAATAAAACATCCAAAACACAAGCGCAGGAACCAAAGCGAGTAACCACAACCAATATGGAGAAAGGAAATCGTATTCCCAAAAAGCTATGTTCCAATCTTTAAACATGATTTATTTCTAAAGGACTAGTTTCTGCAACAATTTGTCTCACTTGTGCTAAATTTCGTAAAACGTCAAATTCATTCGGTTTCGACTTGGCAAATTTAACCATATCGGCGTAATCTAAAATGCTTTTGATGGTTTCGATCGTGTCTGTTGCAATATTTTTTTGAGCCAATAACAAAGCTGTTTCATAGGATGTTTTTTCCAACAAATTCAATTCGTAGCGAGAAGCCAAATAAGAACGAAAAATAAAAGAAAGTTCGATGTAATGTTCTTTTATTTGCTCCTTTTCCCACATTTTCGCTTTTTCTAAACCATCTAACGCAAGCAAGGTTTTATCTTTTAAGGAAAGTTCTTTAATAATTTCTTTGACTGGTTTTTTAGAACGTTTGCGCAAGATGTAGAAAATGATTCCGAGTAAAATCAGCGCTGTCCAAATCCACCAAAAATCTGTTATCCATGAAAAATAATCCGTTTCAATTTCAACGAATGATTCCTTGATGTCGTAAATGTCTTTTCCGTTTTCCGTTTTTGGCATCGAAACATTCAAGAGCAAAGGATAAAAATTGTAGGTAGAATCTTTAAAAACAATTCGACATTCAGGAATTACCACTTGACCAGAATCCCAAACGGTAATCTGGTAAGTTCCGCGCCACAAGTTAAAACCTTTTTTTTCAATGATGGTATCTTTAAATGCGCCAATGATTTCCAATTCGATCGGATCTCCCGTATTGATGAATGAATTTCCTAAACGTTTGTTGCAAGGAATGATTTTAGAAAAAGCTTGAAAACTTGGTTGTTTTTCTTTTTTGTCAAACATGAATTCGTAGACCAATTCTGTTTGTTCTCCAATTTGCAACTCGCCTTTTTTGAGGTACGCGTTAGTTTGAGCGGATAAAATTCCACTTAAAAATAAAGCTATGAGAACAAGGTAATTTTTCATTTTCTATGTTGAAAAAAAGAACTTAAAATTGGAATATAATCTTCTGTCGTTGAGAAAGTTGCAAAGTCGATTCCCGATTTTTTGAAAGAAGTATTTAATTCTGCTTCGAAATTTTTATAGTGGTTTAAAAAGTTTTGTTGCACCGTTTTGGACGAGGAATTGACCCAAGTTTTTGTCCCAGTCTCAGCATTGTATAACTGAATCATTCCTAAATCTGGCAATTCATATTCCGCTGGATCTGACAAACGAAAAGCCATGATATCGTGCTTGCGTTTTGAAATTTTGAAACCTTCAATGCAAGATTTATCAGAAATAAAATCACTGATAACAAAACCAATACTGCGTTTTTTCATCACGTTTCGAAAGAATTTTAAACCTACCTCCAAATCTGTTTCCTGATTTTTGGGTTCAAATTCGATTAATTCGCGCAATAAATATAAAATATGTTTTTTTCCTTTGGCTGGTGCGATGTATTTTTCAACTTCGTTTGTGATGAAAATTGCTCCCACTTTATCGTTATTCGCTTCTGCCGAAAAAGCCAAAACTGCAGCCAATTCTAGTGCTAATTCTTTTTTGGATTTAGATTTTGTGCCGAAAAAAGTTGAACCAGATAAATCGATGATTAACATCACTGTCAATTCTCGTTCTTCCTCAAAAATCTTAACAAATGGTGTATTGAATCGAGCTGTAACATTCCAATCAATCGTTCGCACTTCATCGCCTAATTGGTATTCGCGCACTTCACTAAACGCCATACCACGCCCCTTGAAGGAAGAATGGTATTCTCCCGAAAAGATATGTTTGGTCAAACCTTTCGTTTTGATCTCAATCTTTCTAACTTTTTTTAAAAGTTCTTCGGTGGTCATTTATCTAGTTTTGAGTTATGAGTTAGAAGTTATGAGTGCTTCAATAAGTCTTTGTATATCTTCTGTTGTATTGTATACATTCGGTGAAACGCGCAAAGAATTTCCTCTAACAGAAAGAATGATTTGATTTTTCTTCAAATTTTCCATTAATGCTTGCGCATTGAGTTTTTTGTTTAATTGAAAACCGATTAAGTGTTGCGCTTGGAATTTATCGTTTTCTAGTTGACTTCCATTTTCGGCCATGAAATTTTTTAAGGGAAGCAATAATTCCTGACAATAGTTTTGGATTTCACTTACCTTCCAGTCTAAAATTTGACGAAATGCAGCATTTAGCATTGGTATTTTGATGAAATCATTGGTTTCTCCCACGTTAAATTTTGCCGCTCCAGGGAAATAATCGCTTTCATAATCAGCTAATTTCGCAAAATTCACTGCATTTCTACGATTCATCCAAGATTCTTCGAGTGCTTCGTTTTGGTGAAAATCTGAGCTGATGTATCCAATTGCGCTTGAGTACGGACCAAAAAGCCATTTGTATGTTGCGCAAATTAAGGCATCAACTTGTTGCAATTTCACATCCATTGGTTTCGCTCCAACAGATTGCGTTCCGTCAACAAGCAATTTTGCTCCAAAGGAATGACATTTCTTCCCTATTTTTTCTAGGTCAAAAATACTTCCATCCATCCAATGAACAGAAGAAATTAAAACGAATGCAGTTTCTTCAGTTATTTCTGAAAGAAGAGATTCATTCCAATTTTCAATGCGATTGCTACTGTTTTCTGAAGCAATTACTTTAAGTTGAGCATTATTGTATTTTGCCCATTTTTCAGCTGCAAAATAGCCACTCGGAAATTCTCCTTCAACAACGATACAATGTTTTTTTGAAGGTGCTTTAAATCCATTTAAAACGGAAGCAAAACCATAAGAAACCGATGGGAAAAGTACGACATCTTCTGGGGAACAATTTACGATTTGACCAAATAAACTTTTCGTTTCAATAATGTCTTTGAAAAAATCGTCCTGCGTAATTTCAAAGGGATTTCTTTTGCGCAACATTCCTTCCAAACCTTTTTCTTCGGCTGATAACAACAAAGGCGACATGTAAGCACAATTGATATAACTTACATTTTCTTTGAGTTGGAATTTATGTTTTTGGTTTTGCATTGTTAATTTGGAATGTGCTTACTCTATATATATCTTTATATACAACTTCTTTTTCAGTTAATTTTTTTGTTTAATTCCTTTAAATGTTTCAGCTTCTGGAAAGTTTCCTTCATTCTTTTTTACAAAATCGTCAATTGATTTTTTTGTATCATCATCTATAATAGAGTCATAGTATTCTGCTCTTTCTTTTGTAGCCCAAATAGTTTTTGTAATATTCTTTTTTTTCACTTTTTGAGAATTACATGAATATATTGATAAAATTAAAATTAATGTAAAGTATTTCATTCATTAAATCTTTTAATTGATTAACACTTTTATAAAATTAATCAAGGAACTTCTACTCTGTTGATAATCTGATCAATAATATCTGTAGCCGTAATATTTTCCGCTTCTGCTTCGTAGGTTAATCCTAAACGATGACGCATCACATCTTTGGAAACAGCACGAATATCCTCTGGAATAACGAAAGCTCTGTTTTGCAAAAAGGCATGTGCTTTTCCAGCCAAAGCTAAATTGATACTCGCTCTAGGAGAACAACCATAAGTAATTAAAGCACGCAGATGAGGTAAGTTGTATTTTTCTGGAACACGTGTAGCGTAAACAATGTCTACAATGTACTGCTCGATTTTTTCATCCAAATAGACTTCTTTCACCAAATCGCGTAAACGCAAAATATCACTTGGATTGATGATTTTATTCACTTTCTCCAAACCTTCTTTGCGCACATTGGAGCGAATAATCAAACGTTCTTCTTCAATTTTTGGATAATCCAAGACCACTTTTAGCATGAAACGATCCACTTGCGCTTCAGGCAAAGGGTAAGTTCCTTCTTGCTCAATTGGATTTTGCGTTGCTAAAACTAAAAACGGTTTCGGTAAA
>JBKCGI010000186.1:0-4063 GCA_046303515.1 Flavobacteriia bacterium
GAAAATTTGATGTTTTTACCTAAACGTTGCAAGTTTGCCTCCAAAAATTCTTTTTCGTGCATATTTTTTCCACCTTCATCGTCTTCATTTAACCACAATTTCGGGAATTTTTTCTCAATTTCAGAAGGCATCAAGCCAGCAAATAAGGCATTTCTAGCGTAATGTGTCGCCGTTGGCAAAATACTTGAAACCAATTCCTCTTCTTCCACATTGAAGTATTTGGAGATATTTGGTTGCAAGACTTTCCATTGATCGTAACGCAAATTGTCAATCACAATGAAAAATACCTTTTCTTTTCCTAAAAGCGGTGCTACTTTATTTTTGATGATATTTTGAATCATTTCTGGAGCGTCATCGTCACCATTTACCCAATCCAAATAATTTTTTTCGATGAATTTTGAGAACAAGGTATTGGCTTCTTTTTTCTGCATTTTCAGAATTTCTTGCATGCCTTTGTCTTCTATTTTATCCAATTCCAACTCCCAATAAACCAATTTTTGGTATAATTCCATCCATTCGTCAATATCTAATCTTCCGCCCATTTGCATGGAAAGTTGTCGGAATTCTTGTTGGTAATTCGAATTCGTTTTTTCAGAAATCAATTTCAAATGATCCAAATTCTTTTTGATACACAATAAAATTTGATTCGGATTGACTGGTTTAATTAAATAATCAGCAATTTTTCCACCAATGGCTTCCTCCATGATCGATTCCTCTTCACTTTTAGTAATCATCACAACGGGAACAAGCGGTTTTTCCTCTTTAATTTTTGTCAAGGCTTCCAAACCAGAAATTCCAGGCATATTTTCATCCAAGAAGATAATATCGAAATGTTCTTCGGAACTTTTGTCTATTGCATCGTTACCATTATTTACCGTTTTCACCGTGTAACCTTTTGATTCTAAGAATAAAATATGTGGTTTCAATAAATCGATTTCGTCGTCTGCCCAAAGAATTTTCGCTTGCATAATTTTGATTTTATTTCAGTACGTAAAAATAGTATTTATATTGTTTTTTGGAAGGAAATTAACTATTTTTGTCTAAACAATTTTTACTTGGATGAAATTTACTGTACTACTTTTTTTATTTCTATTTTCTAATTTGCAACATGTATTTTCTCAGGCTTGTAACAGTGTTCAAAATTTAAATCCGCAGCAAGAACAAGATCTTCAAAACTTAATGCCCTTTATCGAAAATGCATTATTTATGGAAGATTTAAATCAAATTGATTCGCTCAATCTCGTTTTAAAAAATGTATTAGGGAGCCAAGCAGGAATTCCTGAAACCCAAGAAAATTATACAGATTTAGGTGCAAATTCCACTTGGTTAAATACTACGGAAGCACTCAACTTAGCTCATTTATTAATTGATTCTGACAGTTTAGTCTATGTCGATTTATGGAAACTTGGCAAAGGAATGTATCCTCCTTCGTATCAAGAACATTCTATTTTTCTCAGGACTTCAGCTGAAATTGCCTTGGGTTTATTAAAAATCGCTCAAAAGGAAACAGATTTGAGCAGAAAAAACGCTTACAATTCCTGGGCAATTCGTGCTTTTGACAGTTTGGCAACGATGCAATTGCCGAATGGCGCTTTTCCTTTTCCAGATTTAAGAACTTACAATGATCCTGTTTTCAGTTCCATTATTCAAAATTTCATGTTAGAATGCGGAGCTGACTCAGTGAATGTCTTGCAAAATGGCTGGATTATCGACGATAAAAATACGGGAGAATTTAAGTTTGATGCTGGAATTATTTGCAATGCCTTTGCTCAAGCTTATTTCATAACTGGCTTGGATCGATATAAAACAATTGCCTTGGCTGTCGGAAATTATTTGAACCCCTTAAAGTTAAACTCAAATTACAACTACAACAGTTTTGTAGCTTTGGGATTATTTAAAGCATTTCAACTTTCAAACGATAATACCTATAAAAATCGTGCTTTAGAAAATTTACGTTTGGGTGTTTTTCCTGGTCAGACAGAAAATGGTCGTTGGGCGGACGGTCACAATGCAAAATCCGTTTATCATTCCATTATTTTACAAAACAGTACAGATTTAATTGGGAATTTGGAAGCAACACATGACTTTTTTGGAAACCTAGATAGTATGTTCGTTCAAGCAGTTCGTAATCAAGTGAATTACACGAACACCTGCCACGCGGCAACAGGATTCAAATGGGCTTTAATTTCTTTTCCATATTTGAGTGGAACTTTGGAAGATTCGCTTTCAGAAATAATTGGTAAACACATACAAAAAGCTGCATCTGGAGGTAATTTTCTCGACGTTTCGACCATGGGCGAATATTTCTCTCTACTTTCTTTTGTAAATTCAATAATTGAAAAGGAAAAACTTTCAATTAAAGTATTTCCAAATCCGAGTGAAGGAACTTTCTACATAAATTGCCCTGAGCCTATTGAAGAAATATCAATTCTTGACTCTCAAATGAGTGAAATTAATCTGGTTTCAAGTCATTTAAATGAATTTAAAACGGAAATAGATTTAAAAAACCAAGCATCAGGAATCTATTTTATTAGGCTAAAAACGGAATCAGGAAAAATTAAAGTTCAAAAAATTATCGTATCGAAATAAATTTGGCATACGAATTGTAAAACAGAATCTGTAATATTTTTACTATTTTTACCAACGCAAAAAAAATATAAAATCAAAAAGAAAACAATATGAATAAATTATTTTTAGCTTTTTCAGTGATTTTCAGTTTAATAGGAACTGCAATTGCTCAAAAATCAGAGATTGAAAAAAATCTTCAACCAGGAATTTACGCTAAATTTGAAACAACAAAAGGAAACATCCTAGTTATGTTGGAAGCAGATAAAACTCCAATGACTGTTGCCAATTTTGTTGGATTAGCAGAAGGTAAATTCGCATATAAAGACAAAAAATTCGACAAACCATTTTACGACGGTTTAAAATTCCATAGAGTTATCAAAGATTTCATGATTCAAGGAGGTGATCCACTTGGAACAGGTGCTGGAGATCCTGGTTACAAATTCCCTGATGAAATTCACCCAGATTTGAAACACACTGGACCTGGAATTTTATCTATGGCAAACTCTGGTCCTGCTACAAATGGAAGTCAGTTTTTTATTACACATAAAGAAACTCCTTGGTTGAACGGTAAGCACACTGTTTTTGGTCATGTAATTGAAGGACAAGAAATAGTTAATGCAATAGCTCAAGACGATGTGATGAAAAAAGTTAAAATCATACGTGTTGGTAAAGTTTATGAAAAATGGGATGCAACAGCTGTTTTTAACGAAAAAGTTGGCGTTTTTGATAAAATTGAAGCTGAGAAAAAAGCAAAATACGAGAAAATTGCTGCAATGTCTCAAGACGAATACAAAAAGATGTTGTTTGATAATATCGTTAAAACCTATCCTTCTGCAAAACAAACTGCAAGTGGTTTGATTTACATCATTGAAAACGAAGGAACTGGTGCAAAAGCTGTAGGAGGTGAAAAAATGTCAGTTCACTATACAGGAACTTTAGTTGATGGAACTAAATTTGATTCTTCAAGAGACAGAGGAACTCCAATGGATTTTCAATACAAAACACAACGAATGGTTCCAGGATTTGAAGAAGCTTTAGGAATGATTGCAGCAGGTGGAAAAGGAAAATTTGTTTTACCTTATTTCTTGGCTTATGGTCCAAGTGCTCGAGGACCAATTCCAGCTTATGGGGATTTAATTTTCGACTTGGAAATCATGAGCATTTTACCTGCTCCAGCAGTAAATCCAAATGATGGACACGATCACAGTGACCCAAATCACAAACATTAAGAAATAAAATAATTATATTGTAAGACTCCAATTTAGAAATAGATTGGAGTTTTTTTGTTGAATAAAAATATTATTTGTAAATTCACTATCAAATTGCAAAACATGACAATTATTAACGGCTTAAAATTTTACTTTATTTTTACATTAATTTTACTTCTTAATTTGCAATGTACGAAAGATAAAGTTGATTTGACTGGTGTATATGATTGTCAAGTAAATTTCAATTACTGGGATGGAACTGGGAAAAAAATTGACTCGAACTATTT
>JBKCGI010000187.1:0-10144 GCA_046303515.1 Flavobacteriia bacterium
ATATGGAGTTGGAACACAACCGTATTGCAAAAATAAGGAAACAGCATCTATATTAATTTCTTTTTTAAAATAAGGATATTGGTGAAAAGCTTTAAGTTCAGAAGCAAAAAGAAAGTGTTTTCCATCATTATAGTAGTATAGAGGTTTTACTCCAACTCGATCACGGATTAAGATAATTTGGTCTAAATCCCTGTCATAAATACACACTGCAAACATGCCGATAAAATGATCAACGCATTTAAGACCCCATTCCTCATAGGCGTGAATTAAAACTTCGGTATCAGAAGACCCAATAAATTCATGATTTAATTTTTCCAAATCTACTTTCAACTCATTAAAGTTGTAAATCTCACCATTAAATAATATCACAAAATTTCGATAAAGCATAGGTTGATTTCCTGTCGAAGATAGGTCAATTATTGCCAATCTTCGGTGACCTAATCCTATATTAAACGCCTCAGAATAATTTTCAAAAAAGTAGTCCGAAGAATCTGGCCCTCTATGAAAAAGACTATCCGTTATTGATAAAAGATTAGATTTTTGAGTTTTTTTTTCAAAGTCAATAAAACCTGCAATTCCGCACATAAGAAATATAAAAGTACAATATTAGTATAAAAAAGAATAAAAAATAAAAAAAAAGTATAATTTTACAAAAATGATTAGCAATTTTTTATTTCATAGAGTAAGTATCGAAAAAGATAACTTGTGGGAGCCAATGACTCCTGAGTTGTTTGAAAAATGCATCAGATTCATTTCAAAAGAGTACGATATTCACACAATTGAAGATATTATTCAGGATAAGATTCAAGCCAAAAGGAAAAAATTGGCAACGCTTTCTTTTGACGACGGCTACAAAGATAATATTGAATATGGAGCGCCAATTCTCCAAAAGTATAATTGTAGAGCATCCTTCTATGTTGTTACAAATTGTATTAATTTGAATAAACCTACCTGGACTTATATTTTTGACTTCATTTTTCAGAATGCAATAATGAGTTCAATTGATATTGACCTTGATTTTTTACCGTCTGAACTCAGGAAATCTTCATTTTCAGGAGAAAAAGACAGACTTCATTATGCGAGCAAACTTAAACCATATTTAAAAAAATTAAAACACGAAGAAAGAAATCAGATTCTTGATTTTTTGAGTGATCGTTTTTCTGAAGTTGAGATTCCCAGAATTATGATGAATTGGGAAGACTTGAATCAATTAAAGAACGCTGGACATACAATAGGATCCCATTCACACACGCATCCTATGCTAGGGTCAATTAAAAATGAAGAAATAAGTCGATATGAATTGAAAACATCATTTGATTTAATCAAGCAACATATAGGACAAGAGCCCTTGACAATTTCGTATCCGATTGGTAGTTGTGATGAAATAATTACCAGACAAAGTCGTGAAATAGGATATAAAATGGGCTTGATAGTTGATCAAAAAGTATTCGAAAAAGATAAAATGTCTATTTTTGAGATACCAAGAATAGAGTTGTACAATGAATCCTGGTTTAAGACCAAATTGAGAATTACGAATCGTTTGGAGAGGATAAAAAAAATGATCAATTACAAATGAAACTATTACTATTTATAGGGTCAAATCCCAATCATCGTGCATTAGCAAGTAAATTACAACAAACGGGTCATGAAATACATATCGTAGTTGAAAAGAGAGTAAATACCAAGAAAAAAAGCATCAAACAGATCTGTGAAAAAGTTGTTGAAAAATTGTTTTTTTCCTTTATTGATCAATCATGGATGAAGTTGATGAAACATTATTCATCTGAAAAATTCAAGTTAAAATCCGAGCATATTTATGAAACAAGTTATATTAATGCCGATGAGGTAATAGAAATAACAAAGCAGGTAAAACCCGATTTGATTGTAGTTTCAGGAACCAGCCTGATTAAAGAAAAATTATTATCTTTAAAACCCGATAGGGGAATTGTTAATTTGCATACTGGTTTATCTCCATATATAAAAGGAGGACCCAACTGTACAAATTGGTGCATTGCAATGAATCAGCCTTATTTTATTGGAAATACAATTATGTGGATTGACGCCGGAATTGACACGGGAAATATTATAACAACAGAACAGGTGAAACTAGATGGAAATGAAGACTTATTTCAAATTCACCTTAAAGTAATGGAAAGTGCTCACGATTTATATCTTCGTGTAATTGATAAGATTAGTAAAGGTGAAACGGTGCCTAATGTTGCTCAGGATATGATCGCTAAAGGAACTACTTATTATAATAAAGAATGGAATTTAGGGATGAAGTTTAAGTTGAAAAGAAATATGAAAAATATGGCAAAAAACTTTACTAAATCACAAGAAATACAAATCATTGAATTAAGCTGATTTTTATGAAGTTTTCAATTATAATCCCCACATATAATCGGGCGCATATTGTTGAAAAAACCTTGAAAAGTGTTTTCAATCAGACGTATAAAAACTACGAAATCATTGTGGTGGATAATTGTTCCACAGATCGAACGATTGAAGTATTAAAGCCTTACGCAGATAATCAACAAATTCGACTTATTCAGCACGATGTAAACTACGAAAGGTCAACTTCCCGAAATACAGGAATGAAAAATGCTTCGGGTGATTACCTGACTTTTTTGGATTCAGATGATATCATGGGGGAAAATTGCCTTCAGGATGCCGCTGATTTTATCGATGAACACAAAGAGTTTCAAATTTTTCATAATCGTTATAAATACAGGGATATGGAGGGGAATATTATTGAAATGTATCAGCCTAAGATAAATTTAGCCAAATCTTTTGAAGCGATTTTGGAGCTTAACTTTTTAGCTTGTATCGGAGTTTTTATTTCGAAAACGATTTATCAACGCTATCGGTTTACCGAAAATAAAGATATTATCGGTAGTGAAGACTGGTTATTTTGGATTGAGATCTTAAAAGATTATAAGCCGATTGGTCGCATTGAAAAAGTAAATAGTTTTATCATTGAACACGATGGACGAACAATGAGGGATTTTAAGCCCGAATTACTTGAAAAAAGGGTTCACCTGATTCGGGAAATTCTGACTGATCGTCTGAAGATCGGAAATAAAATAAAAATTTATGATTGGTCATCCGGTATTTTAGTGGCAAATGGCTATTATGAGGCTGGAAATAAAAAACGGGCATTTAGCAAATTAATGAATACCGGGTTGAAATTTCCTTTAATTATATTTAAACTTAGGACACTTATATTAATGAAAAATATTATTTTTAGATAACAAATGAAAGTTTTACTATTAGCAGGAGGTTTTGGTACTCGATTGAGTGAAGAAACAGATATCCGTCCAAAGCCAATGGCGGAGATTGGGGGGAAGCCTATTTTATGGCACATTATGAAAACGTATTCCCATTATGGGTTTAACGAATTTGTGGTATTATTAGGTTATAAAGGATATTATATCAAAGAATACTTCGCAAATTATTTTCTGCACCAAAGTGATGTAACAATTGATTTGTCAGACAATCAAGTGGAAGTGCATTCTAATTTCTCGGAACCATGGAAAGTAACCTTACTGGATACGGGATTGCATACGATGACCGGAGGTAGAATCAAGCGTGCTAAAAAATACATTGGAGACGAGCCTTTTTTGCTGACATACGGAGATGGAGTAGCAGACGTAAATGTTAATGAGTTAGTTGAATTCCATAAGAAACATCAACGTTTGATTACCATGACATCTGTTTTGCCGGAGGGTAGATTTGGTGCGATTGAAACAGATTCAAATAATCGGATTTTACAATTTAAGGAAAAGCCTCAGGGAGATGGGAACTGGATCAATGGAGGTTTTTTTGTGTGCTCACCGAAAGTATTAGACTATATTGAAAATGACGAAACCGTTTTTGAAAAAGAACCTTTAGAGAATTTGGCTAAGGATGGTGAATTGTTTACCTACAAGCACAATGGTTTTTGGAAATGTATGGATACCCTCAGAGATAAAACACAATTGAATGAATTTTGGAACAGTGGAAAAGCAGAATGGAAAATTTGGTAAACGCTTATGTTTAAAAATATATATACAAATAAAAAGGTTTTAATAACGGGAAACACCGGATTTAAAGGAGCCTGGTTGTCGATTTGGTTGCAGCAATTAGGAGCAGATGTTTATGGGATTTCGCATGATGTACCAACCGAACCTTCAATTTTTGAAGTTTGCGGTTTGTCCTCCAAAATGACGCATAAATTTATTGATATTCGGAATTTTGATTCTTTGGAAAAAGAAATTAAGCAAATCCAACCGGATTTCATTTTCCATTTGGCTGCACAGCCTATCGTGTCGACATCTTACCAAGATCCGCTGGAAACATTTTCAACCAATGTATTAGGATCTGCTCATATTTTGGAAGCGGTCCGAAAAGCAGATGTTAAGGTAAACGTAATCATGATTACTAGTGATAAATGCTACGAAAATGTAGAGTGGACATGGGGATATCGTGAAAATGATCAGGTTGGAGGAAAAGATCCGTATAGTGCTTCGAAAGGTGCAGCAGAATTAGTTATCAGGAGCTATTATCATTCCTTTTTTAAGAACGAAAACTCGAAAGTAAAACTAGTTTCAGTTCGTGCCGGAAATGTCATCGGAGGAGGAGATTGGGCTGCCAATAGAATTGTTCCCGATGCGATGCGAAACTGGAGTGAAAATGAGCCTGTTGTGATTAGAAGTCCGAAGGCAACTCGTCCTTGGCAGCATGTGTTGGAACCGTTGAGTGGATATTTGACGGTAGGAATGAAACTAGATCAGGATCAAAAGTTGAGTGGAGAATCATTTAACTTCGGACCAAATTCAGATCAAAATCATACCGTTTTGGAACTATTGCAGCGTTTGTCTCAAAAATGGGGAAATCAAAATGCAGACGAAATGATTCGTGTTGAAAAATCTGATTTTCATGAGGCAGGATTATTAAAGTTAAATTGCGATAAGGCTTTGCATGAGTTAGATTGGAAACCAAGTTTGAATTTTGATCAGACGATTGATTTAACAGCAAGTTGGTATGTCGATTTCTATAAAAATAATGCAATCAATGTAGCTTACATGGAAAATCAAATCTCTGCATATGCTGAAATTGCTAAAAATAAAGAAATAGCATGGGCTTGTATGTGAAAAAAATGGATGGTGTTACGCTTTCTCCTTTGAAAATTATTTTAAATGAGAAAGGAAACATCATGCATGCCCTCAAAAAGTCTGAAAAGGAATTTAGTGAGTTTGGAGAAGCGTATTTTTCTTTTGTGAATTATAATGAAATAAAAGGTTGGAAAAAACATCAGCGAATGACGCTGAATTTGTTTGTTCCAATGGGAAAAGTACAGTTTTTTGTATTTGACGACAGAGCGAATAGTGCTACTAAAGATTGTTTTTTTACTTGTACATTATCACAAACTAATTATATGCGCTTAACACTTTTTCCGGGACTTTGGTTTGCCTTTAAAGGAGTTGGAGAATCTGAAAATTTGTTGATGAATATCGCTAATATCGAACATGATCCTACTGAGAGTATTAATCAGGATCTCAATGCATTTCAATTGCCGTGAATAAAAAAATACTGATAACTGGTGGGATCGGTTATTTAGGATCCAGAGCTGTAGATTATTTTGCCAAAAAGTATTGGGATTCCAGTATTTATTTTACACATTATACCGATAAACATAATGCCATTTTTGAAAAATATGCCAATGTTTATTATCGGAAATTAGATCTAAATCAGGAAACTGACTTTGATTTGGTTTGTGAAGGAATTGATTTAGTAATTCACTTGGCTTTTCCCAATGAAATTGTTTGTGTAAGCGAAACTGCCAGATCTATAGAGACAGGAGTTGTAGGGACTTATTTGCTACTGGAAAGCGCTTTAAAGCATGGGGTCAAACACCTTGTTTTTTTGTCCACTATTCATGTTTACGGAGAAAACTTAAATAAAGAAATTACGGAGAAAACAATTGCTACTCCAATTCATCCATATGCTATTCTTAAACGAAGCGCAGAAGACCATGTTCGTTTTTTTAATGAGAAGACGGGATTGAAGACTACGATTATTCGTTTATCTAATGGTTTTGGAGCACCTTTTCACCAGGCAATTAATCGGCATAAATTATTTTTCAACGATGTTTGTAGACAAGCATTAACAACAAAGCAGATTGTTTTAAAATCAAGTGGTAAAAGGAAATTAGATTTTGTCAGTTTTGCACATATTTTTAAAGTATTAGATTCCATTTTATTTCAAGGGAAAGAATGCAATGACATTATTAATCTTGGAAGTGGATTAAGTCTTTCGACATTGGAAATGGCCGGTAAAATAGCTCAAATTATAGAAAAAGAAGAAGGGAGAGAGATTCCGATTACAGTTAATACAAGCAGCGAAGAGCTAGTCAACGAAAATTTAGAATACCGATCTGAATTCAAACAAACAGAAACTGATTTTGATCAGTTTCTGGAGCAGGAAGTTAATCAGTTTATCAATTCTCTACTTTGAATTTTAATTTAAGAATGTTTCAACAATTTCGTCCATATTTTTAAATGAAAGGTACTTTTTTGTAATCTTTTTCTTAGTTAAAATAAAGTTTCTACAATCAGGATTAACGATCATCTCTCCATCCAGATTAACGATTCCATCATTTAATATTACAAAGCAAGTATAACCTAGAGGTTTAAGATAATTCTCATAAAAAGCTATTTTTTCGTCGTCCACAAAAATTTCAACCAAAATTAAAGGAGAATATTTTTCAAGTGTTTTCCGAGCACCTTTGAATACTTCCAACTCATAATTTTCAACATCAATTTTTATCAGATCAATTGCTGCTATTTTTTCAGAGGAACAATACTCATCTAAAGAAACCTGTGGTACTTCTATTGTTTTAAAGTTGATCCATTTTCTGTAAAATTTATTCGTAAATTCTACATCAGCCGATAAGGCATCACAAACCTGATCTTTCTCAGGGACGGCAAAAGAAATTGTATCACTTTTTGCCCCTAAAGCAACTTTAGCTACTGTGACTTCTGTGTTTAACTTGTTAATTTCTAGGTTTTTAAGTAGTCTTTTTGAGTTAATAGGGTAAGGTTCAAAAGAGTGTATCGAAATATTGGGATTGCTCATTTTGGAAACGATTGTGAAGATTCCGGTATTGGCACCAATATCAAGTACTGTTTGTGACTTCTTTGAAAATGCTTTAAAAAGCCGTAATTCATTAACTTCACTATATGTTCTGTCTTTAAAATATAAAGTATCAACAATACCATCATCGAATTTAGAGAACAAGTAAAATTGAAGATCTTCAAATACAATTTTCACTTTTCCTGAAACCCGAATCTTATTTAGAGTCTTAATTTTTAAGGAAGTAAAATTGTTGTATATAAATCTTAAGATTTGATTAATAAAAGTGTTTTTTTTCATATTTTCAATATTTCTTTTCCTGATTGTAGTTATTTCCGCTTTTCGTTCCTATATATAAAAAAGTATTTCCTGCTGTTTTAGAAAAGAGTTTACTTATTCCCATTGAGATTTTTGCTATTGATGCGAATAAGATACTTTTTGGTGATTTGTAGTTAATTTTTTCAGGAAATGGCCACGCAACTTCTTCAGTGGAAAAGTATAGTTCTTTTAATTTATTTTGCACAAAGATCATTTTTTGATTTTCCACATTGGTGAATGAAATATGATAGGGCACATGGGTAGCTTTTTTATTGAGTATTTTTTTTCGGATTCCAAAAATCATCTTCCTGAAAAACAAAGCTAGGGTGAAATTATTTTCGATTGGTCCTAAGCAAATCAGTAATCCATTTTCGTTTAATTTATCTTTTAATTGCTGAAGTATTTCATTTGGATTGGTTAGATGCTCAAGGACATTATTCATTACAATAATATCGTATTGATCATTGTTCTTTTGGTGAAAATCATCTATAGTAAAAAAATCAATTTCTGGATTTCTTTTCCGGACTTCAGTTATAAAAACAGGACTATATTCCACGCCGCTTGGAACAAAACCAAAAGCTTTTGCATCACAAATCAATTCGGCGTTTCCACAACCGTAATCCAGGATTGTTTTTGCCCCCGGTCGATATATTTTTATTTGTTCAAAAAGACGGAAATATTTTTGAGTTGCTTTCTGAAAAATTTCACCTTGATATTCCACCGGATACATTACCTCGTAATCACTTTGATCAGGAAATGGATCAATATAAATTACACTGCATTTTTTACATTGCAGGTAAGAAAAAGTTTTATCGTTAAAGAATGTGTCTTCTAAGTATGACTTTTTAGTTGCAGTACTTTGGCAATATGGACAATTATTCATTGGAAACTGATTATTTATTTTGCAAAATATAAAGTTGCATTAATTTTTCGATATACTTTTCTAAAACAAAATTTACGGATACATCTTGCTTACCTTGAATAACTTTTGTTTTAGTAATCTCCTTATGGTATAAAGTAAATTTCATAGCTTCAAAGATACTACTTTGATCTCTAAAAGGCACAATTATGGCATTTTTATCAGTAATAAATTCTCGGGCAATTCCTGACAAAGTGAAAATTGACGGAATTCCTGCAGCCAATGCTTCAATATAAGTTTGCCCAAAAGCCTCACATTGTGGATTTACAGGAACGTGTACATAAAGATCAAATAATTGATATAGATCATAGATGTTTTCCTCAAAACTTACTTTTTGGTATTTATCCTTCGGTAATTTATGAAGCATTTCGTTTAAATCAGAAGAATAATCTCCATTGTCAGAGGCATTGAAAAGCATGAGTTTAGCATTCGGGAAATCTTTAAGTAGTTTCTCAAATGCAGGAATAATATATTGTATACCTTTCCATTCCATCCATCGAGCAATCACTCCTACGACTGGATAGCAGTTTAATGGATTATATTGCGCGCGAATTCGATCTACTTCCTCTTCATCAACATTCTGAAACCTGTCAATATCAAATCCATGATGAATTAGCTTGATTTTTGATTCTGGAACACCCTGACTCTTTAAAATGTCAGTAATATTTAGTGAAATAGAAACTATATCAGTAGATAAACGGTTTTGAATTTGATCAATTATTTTTTCTTTTAAATTGTAATTTAAAGGTTCACCAGCATGTCTAGTAAAGATCCTTTGTTTTACGCCAGATAAAAATCCTGCCCAAAGACCAACCCAATTAGCATTTCCCAGATGGCAATGAATAATTTTTGTTTTTCTTTTGGCTAAAATTTTTGAAAGAGCCAAAATGGGTATAAATGATTTTGTTAAACTTTTAACTTGAATATAATTTACCTCGAAATTATTTTTCAAAAGAAAGAAATCTAAACTAGTATTTTTCGAATTGATTAAAATAAAATTAAGTTCTACCCCTCGCTGTCTAAGTAACAGAGCTGTGTGTTCAAAAAATACTGCTTTTTTTACATCAGAAATTATATAAGTAGCCATTATTATTATAGATTATCAATTTTAGACCGGTTAATTTTTAGATATTTCAAATAAAATATGAAAGTTAACAATGTCATTGTTATACAACTAAATATGGTAGAAAATGAAGCTCCGATTACTCCAAATTGTTTAATAAGAAAATAGTTTAAGGATAAATTTACCACAATTCCAATCAATGAAATTAAAGCAATTAAATAATTTCGATTGTAATATATGAGTACGGAATTAAAATAAATATAAAGAGACCAAAAGAAAAAACCAAATATCATTGTAATAATTAAGCTACTTCCTTTTATGTATTTTCTGTCGATTAAATTATGGAAAACAAAATCTGTACCCAAAATAACACAAAAACAGACAAATATTATTATCATTAAATATAGATACAAAAGCTTCGACAGATTAAAATTATTTACACTTAATTGAGCGAAAATTCGTGTTCGAATTGCACCAATTAAACCATTACCAATCAAAATCACAACACTACTGTAGGTGTATGCAGCTCCATAGATACCTGTTTCATTTAAATTTGTCATTTGCTCTAAAAAAAAACGATCAGAAACATCAAATACAAAAACGGAAGCATTTAAAATAATTAATGGTAGCCCTAATTTTAGATCAACTATTGCAATTTTATAATCAATTTGAGGACTTAACAAGTTAGCTTTATAAAAATATCTTAAGAATACAATAACACTAATCAAAAG
>JBKCGI010000188.1:0-16129 GCA_046303515.1 Flavobacteriia bacterium
GCTTTTTCCCAAGCTGAATCCGAAGTATACAATTTAAGTGCATTTTCACAAAAAATATCCCAATTAGAACTAACAAAACCATTCCACTCAAACTTTCCAAACATGCCCTCAGCACCTACTGGAGTTGTAATCGATGGTAAACCATAAATCATTGCTTCCAATAATTTTCCCTTTTGCCCTGCCCCAAAACGCAAAGGCGCTAAAAATACGCGGGCATTTTGCATTACTACTGAAACCTCATCTGCTCTTCCTCGAATAAAAAATCCTTCTTGCGGATTATTTAATTGTAATATTTTTTCAGGAATATATGCTCCGTAAATATTAATTTTCAAACTTTTATCCATTTTTCGAATTCGTGGCCAAATTTCTTTCTTCAAGGTTAAAACAGCATCAATGTTTGGTTCATGATAAAAATTCCCAATGAACAAAAAATCTTTTCGCTCATTAAAAGTTGGATTTAATTTTGGAATATCATCGACCCAAAAAGGAAGGTAAGCTAAAATTGTAGTCGGGATTTTAAATTTATCCCGCAATAAATCCATTTCAAACTCAGAGATTATTAGACTTAGATCACAGCGCAAAATAGAAGCTATTTCACGTTTGGTCTTGTCAGAAAAAAGAAAATTTGAAATATCAGATGCATTATTTTTTAGTGCTTGATAACGTGCTTCTCTCAAAAAATGTAAGTCCTCTGTATCTAAAATCGTTAAGGTATCAGGTGAAATTTCACGAATTCTCCAAGCAAATTGTTCCTCTATCATGAAACGATCAAACATCACAAAATCTGCGTTTAATTCCTTTACGAATTGATCAAAAGAACTATCATTCAATAAAATTTGGTGGCAATGAACGTTAATTTCTGACAAATTATAAGAAAATTCAGACTTTTCTGCCGAGCAGGCAAAATGTACTTCGAATTTTTGATTTAAGAACAATTGTAAGAGCTGTAACATTCTGGTTCCAGCAGCCGAAGACTTCGGTTCAGGCCAAACAGTTCCAATTACAAGCATTTTTTTCATCGGACAAATTTACAATTTAGATTCCAACTTGTGAAAAAATAAAAAGGAGTTTCAACGTCATGAAACTCCTTTTTAAAATACAAAAAAACTAAACTATGATTAAACGCGTATAAACTTCAAAATACGCTCCTTAAATCCATTTTCACTTGACAACGTTTTGTCATTCATTGATGATTCAAAAGTATATCTAATTTCCTTACTTAATTTTTATTTGACTTCAACAGCTAAAAATTCAAGTATTTAGTTAACTTTTTGGGTAAATGGTTAGCCTTAATAATTTCATTGGTTATGAAAAAATATTTTTTTCACTACTATTAAAAGCGGCTTATCTTACTAAATGAAAATATTGCTGACCATCTTTTAAGGTACCATCTAAACCTTCAATTTTATAAACAATGAAATAAACTCCAGCACTTGCATCATCGCCATTGTCAGATTTTCCATCCCAAACTTGATTTAATTCTGTAAGATGAATCATTTCATTTCCCCAACGATTGAAAATTGTAGCTTCAAAACTTTTGCCATTTGTGACGTGTATGAAATATTCATCATTTTGCGTATCTCCATTCGGAGTAAAAACATTGGGAACTTCAAAAGTTAAAGGGTTATTTGTAAATACATTTATAGTTGTGTTCCAAACTGCATCTGGACATACTCCATTTGAAGCCGTCAAACTGACCGTATAAACGCCAACATTTAGATAATCAGTTGATACAGCAGATAAATCAGTTGTAGTGATTCCGTCACCATTACCAAAACTCCACGTATATGAACTTGCGTTCGAACTTAAATTCGTGAAATCAACACTTAAAGTTGGATTTCCACTTAATGAACTGGCGCTGGCATTCGCTATTGGATTACCAACTACTGTTATATTTATTGTTGCATCGCTAGCACATTGATTTGCATTTGGAGTAAAAGTATAAGTAGTCACACCAACAGTTGAGGTTGATAATTGATTATCCCAAGTTCCAAAAATATTATTAGTGGAGCTTGAAGGTAAATCTACTTGGGTTGCATTTTGGCATAAATTCCCAATTGCAGCAAAAGTTGGTGTAATTTCTGGATTAACTGTTATGCTCATTGTAGCATTTGCAGCACATTGACCTGAACTTGGCGTAAAAAAATAATCAGTCAACCCAGCTGAAACTGTTGAAATAGTTGTATTCCAAACACCAAAAATTCCATTATTGGAAGGATTCGGTAAATTCGGTGCTAAACTATTTTGACACAAAGCTGAAATTGCATCGAAAATTGGTGTAATTTCTGGATTTACGGTTATGCTCATTGTAGCATTTGCGGCACATTGACCTGCATTTGGTGTGAAAAAATAATCAGTCAAGCCAGGTGAAGCTGTTGAAATAGTTGTATTCCAAACACCAAAGATTCCATTATTGGAAGGATTAGGTAAATTCGGCGCAAGGCTATTTTGGCACAAAGCTGTAATTTGAGTAAATGTTGGCGTAATTGTATTTGCAATTGTAATATTTTGCTGAGCTGTAAGGTTACATGTTCCATTTGAAAAGGAGTAATGAATTACATGATTTCCTGGACTCAAAACTGATGGGTCAAATGTTGCGGAACCGTCTGTATTACTTGTAATTAAACTAGCATTTCCATCAATATCCCAGTTTAATACTGGAGCAGAAAGCACAAAGCTAATTACGGTGCAATTCCCATTCGAAGGTGTTGCAATTCCCGAAGCAAGTAATTGTCCGTTAGCATAATCGTATATTTCATAAGGTAAACTTTGAGGATTTGTTCTCGTATCGCAAATCGTTAAAGTTATTGTTGAACCAGCATTTATATATGGTTCCATGATAATCATTGTACTTAAATCATCTGTGCATGGTCCCCAATCTATTGTTCCGGCTGGAGCAGTTCCACTCGGGCCATAATAACTGAAATCCACACCATTAACATTTACTAAAACGGAAGTTCTATTTGGACTATTAGCGTTTGTTATAAAATCCATAATAAAACCCGGTAAAGGTTGAATTTCACCGCTCATATCCCAATTTGTTTCATCTAAACTTTTCCAAATTGTTTGCGGACCGTCATTACAATCAAAACTTGTATTTGTAAATGGTGTAAAAGGATTTGAAGCTAACCAATCTAAAGTCATGAAAGTATTCTCAGTAGGACAGTCAGGAACCACATTCGGAATTATATAATATCCTGTTTGTGAAAAATCAAAATCACAATCAATATCTCCAAGAGTTGTTGTAATACATAAACTGTAAGTTCCTGCTGGTAAATTATCCCATTCCGGATTAAAACCTGAGGCAGTTCCATTTGCGTTTGTTCTATCTGGAGCAAGTGCTGCGGCATTGCAATCAGATTTTAATTCAAAAGTTCGAGTTGCACAACCTGTATTTATTTGAAATATTCCCTGCTTTAAACCTAAAGTTGCGGCAGAACTTAAAGTAATACTGTAACAATTTGTAAAAGTTAATGGACCAACTAAATCAGTAGCTGGATCATAGGCATTTGAAAGCGGATATGTTCCGGTTGAAGTTGCAAAATCAGGAGCATTAAAAATTGGACAATTTGGGTTAGCGCAAGTTCCACAGGCATCAGCAGTAGCTGGCAAAGCAGGAAAATATTCTTCCAAACAAGCTTCTTGGATGTCACCAGAACAAGCATTTGGAATGGTCATGGTAATTTTTACCACGTACACCGTATTTGGCGTAAGTCCGGACCACTCTGGATTGAATGTAGCTGAATTTCCAGCATTTGTTGTGTAAGGAGAAATTGCAACGCCTGAACAATCTCCGGCTGGAAATAACTCAGCCACCCTAGACGCTAATACACTGTTAATGTTACTATTACTGCAAGCGGAAGAAATCTGAATTTGCTGCACTAAACCTAAAGTTCCATCTGGAGAACTCGTAACTTCAGTGAAAATTACGATCTGATTCCCTGTCAAAATTGGATTTACTAGACACTGAGTGAAAGTTGCAAGTGGCACATCCGTTGAATTACTTTCAATTATTGTACTAGGACTAGAACAGCTTCCATTTTGTCCTAGGGTAAAGAAATTGTTGCAAAATAATAATATAAATAAGGTCAAGAAAACTTGTTGAAATGTGATTTTTTTGCGCATTTTGTTAAATTTGAGATGAGTTCTGTGAAAACAAAATTAAATTTTAGTGAACACAACTTAAAACGATTGTTATTTCTGGATTATTTAAGATGTTATATGTTATAAAATTGGGCAATCGGTTAGGTTTTTGAGGTAAGTTGTTATCTCAACGATATTAAATTTTATCATTTATTAATTTATTATTATATTTTTTTCACTCATTTAAACTAGGACAAATTGGGTAAATTTTTAATGATTTTTTCATTAATTGAAAAATAAATAAATTGAAATAGCACATTTTTCAAAAGCATTCCTTAATTTTGTAAAAAAAGAATAAAAATGACAGAAACACAATATTCTCCAGAGATTGAAACGCTAGAAACATTAGTTGGGAATCGTGACTTAATTGTGTATAACGATGATGTGAACACTTTTGACCACGTAATTGATTCTTTTGTTAAAATTTGCAAGCACGATAGCATTCAAGCAGAACAGTGCGCCTATATCATTCACTTTAATGGCAAATGTCAAATAAAAAGTGGTACTTTTGACGAATTAGAACCATTTTGTACAGCACTACTAGACAGAGGATTAAGTGCCGAAATACAATAATTTTTAATTTTTCTTTGCAAAATTAAAAAAAGCTAGTATCTTTGCACCCACAAATTGGCTTCGTAGCTCAACTGAATAGAGCACTACATTACGGCTGTAGAGGTTTCAGGTTTGAATCCTGACGAGGTCACCAGGAAAAGTTCATCAGAAATGGTGAACTTTTTTTATTTTAAAGAATTTTGCAACCCTCTTCCCTATTTTTCGTTAAAGACTGAAATACAAGTCCATTCGCATGAAAAAAGAGAACGAAAACACATCTTTGGTAGAAGGTTTATTTCAAAATATATTACAAATTGTGACCAAAATTCCGCAATTATTACAGCCAAATAAAAAGCTATTTGGTTACATTTTTGTGATTACATGGATTACTTTATTGGTTTTAAGCGGTTTTCAAGTCACTCGTTGGATTTTTGGCATGCAACTACATGTCGAAATACTTTTGTTTTACCTCTTAATTTTCTTTGTTTTGGTGCTCACTCCCATGTTGATATCGATGTTCAATGAATACGAAAAGCGAAACAATTCCATGCAAGAAATGCTAAAAAAAATATTAGAGGAAAAAGAAGCAAAAGCTTCGGAATAATTTTCTATTTTTACCCTTCAGAGCAAATTTAAAATTCTTATTTCTTTTAACATGGTAACACAAGTTGCATTGCATCTGTGACATTGCCTTAACTTTGTTCAAAAAAAGTCCATGATTCTTCGTTTTATTTCACGCTATAAACTTTCCCTCATTGGTTTAGTTTTAGGTTTAATCGGTGGATATTTGTATTACGCAAATGTTGGTTGTAGTACAAATTCATGTGCGATTACTTCAAAACCCTTAAACAGCACAATTTACGGCGGAATTATGGGAATCTTATTTATGAACTTATTCAAAAAAGGAATCAACTAATGATCAAGAGAATACAACAAAAATGGACTTTTACTCGAGTTTTATTCGCAGTTTTAGGTCTTACCCTTATCATTCAATCTAGCATCAAACAAGAATGGTTAGGTGTGTTTATGGGACTTTATTTTGCCGCAATGGGAGTTTTTGCCTTTGGTTGCGCAGGCGGAAATTGCTATGGAGGAAATTGTGAAGTGAAGGAAAAGTGATTTTATCGTAAAACAAAATCTACTCTAATTTGCACCCAAGCGCGCACTTGCTTTCCATTATTTTTTGCAGCCTTCCATTTGGGCATTGATTTTACCAATCGCATAGCTTCTTTATCGCATTCAGGTGAGTCTGGGACTCCTCTAACGACACTCACATTGGAAATTTGTCCATTTTTTTCAACTACAAATTTGACATAACATTTTCCTTGAACCCCCATTTCCTTTGCTGTGGCAGGATAAACTAATTTTTTGCTAATCCATTCATTCATATTTCCAACGAACTGTGCATCTTCTTCTACGAATGATAAAACCTCGTCCTCTTCAGGTGCCTCTACAGTTTCTTTAAAGGAATCAGTTGTCCAAGAATCATAACCTGAATCATTCGTTTGATCTGAAATTAAAACTTCTTTTACCTCATTGATGACAATCAAAATTTTATCCAAGGAATCTCTTTTCAAACTTGTATTCAACTGTTTGGTCATTTCACCTTTTTCGTTAAAATACATCCAGGTCCCAATAGCTTTGCCATTTTTGTATTCTTTCACCCAAGAAGTTTTTCCGTTTTTATGCTTTTCAGCGCAAAAACCAGAATAATCAGGATAAAGATATAGACAATCCATTTGAGCAGAAACAAGCTTTGCTGTTAGGATTAAAACTAAAAAGAAAATATTTTTCATTTGCTGATTTTTTTGTATTTATTACTTTAAATTAAATGAAATTGGAATTTGCATATAAGTTCTTACAGATACACCATTATTTTTGCCTGGATTCCATTTAGGCATCAATTTAATCACTCTTTTCGCTTCTTTATCGCAGGAAGTACAATCTGGAATACTTCTCAAAATCATTATATTCGAAATGCTTCCATCTTTTTCAATTACAAATTTGGCATAAACCTTTCCCTCTATTCCATTTTCCTTCGCATCATTTGGATAAATGATATTTTTCTTAAAAAAGGACTGTATGTCTCCATTGAAAGTGGGAGCTTCCTCAACAAAAGTAAGCACTTCATCTTGCTGTTGTACTTCTACTATTTCATTATAGGAGGCATCGACCCAAGAATCATCAACAACCTGAACCTTAGTTTCCTCAACGATTAATTTGTCTAAAGAATCTCTTTTCAAACTTGTATTCAACTGCTTGGTCATTTCACCTTTTTCGTTGAAGTACATCCATGTTCCAACAGCTTTACCATTTTGATATTCCTTTAACCAAGAGGTTTTTCCGTTTGGATGTTTTTCAGCACAAAAACCTGTATAATTTGGAGCTATTGAGGAACAATTCGTTTGAGCTGAAATTGTCTTAACACACAAAATTAATAATAAGAAGAATGAATTTTTCATGAGACGAATGTAATGATTTTTTTATTTATTTGAAATTTATTGGCATTTGGCACCAAACTCTTTCAATTTCTCCCTTACAATTTTTCCCTGGTTTCCATTTGGGCATCGAGGCAATTAAACGTTTGGCTTCTACATTACAAGCCTCACATTCCGTGCTTCCTTTCACAACTGAGATATTCGTTAAAGAACCATCCACTTCCACCACAAATTTCAGATAAACTCTAACATTTAGAGAGCATTCTGAAACTTCGGCAGGAATTTGAATGTTTTCAATAATCCAATGATTCATGTCACCCGGAAATTTTGCTTCTTCATAACAATCAATAAAAATTTCCTCTTGACTAAAAGAAAAGTTTACGCATACAATAAATACCAACAATAAAATACCTTTCATAGATTAAAATTAATGTAAAGTGAAATTTAGAGGTAGTTGCCCCCAAGATCTAACTTTTTGCCCTTGTATAGTCTCTGGAAGCCAAGGTGGCATCATTTTCACAACTCTAATTGCTTCTTTATCACATTGTGGACAATCTGGGACACCTTTTACGACACTTACATGTGTTATTGT
The DNA here is from genome assembly GCA_046303515.1 of Flavobacteriia bacterium. Taxonomy (GTDB): domain Bacteria; phylum Bacteroidota; class Bacteroidia; order Flavobacteriales_D; family Crocinitomicaceae; genus M2408. Next base: position 7,726 of record JBKCGI010000188.1, read on the forward strand.
TCCATCAACTTCAACAATAAATTTCAAATAACATTTCCCTTGTAAACCTAGATCTATAGCGTCAGGAGGATAAACTAAATTTTCTGTAAGAAATTTATTCATCTCGTCCGCTGTACCTGCAAACCTTGCTTCACCACAATTCGTCCAAATAAAATCGCCAACATCTCGACATCCAATTCCATTCACCAATTTATCGTCAGACCAAGGTAATCCAACTACGTCTTCAAATTTATATTTACTTTGTAAGGAATCCCGCTTCAAACTCGTATTCAACTGCTTCACCAAATTTCCTTTTTCATCAAAATTCATCCAAATCCCAACCGCTTGACCTTCTTGAAACTCTTTTATCCATTTCGTTTTTCCATTGGAATGAAATTCAGAGCAAAATCCTGTAAAATTGGAATCGTATTGTATACAGGCTGTTTGAGAGAATAAATTCAAACTAAAAGTCAGTGATATGATGTATAGAATTTTCATTTCTTAATTCAAATGTATGGTAATTGGTAAATTTATTCTTGACCTTACATTTTTCCCAGCATTAACTGCGGGTTTCCAAGCCGGCATTTTAGAAAAAACTTGCTCAAGCGCTTTTTGACACTCATAACATTCATTGCTTTTGTTGATAGAGGATACATTTGTTATGTCCCCATTTTTTTCAACAACAAATGTCATATAAATACGTGGAAAAAAACTTATTTCCTCAACCTCTTTTGGTGCAATTAAATTAGCAAAAATGAAAGAATTTAAATCTCCTCTAAACTTCGCTTCTTCTTCAACGAAGCTATAAATCGTTGTATCTTTCAAATCTACATGAAAAGTCTCTTCATAAATTTTATTTAATGAATCTAATTTCAAACTCGTATTCAACTGCTTCAACAAATTGCCTTTTTCATCAAAATTCATCCAAATCCCTACAGCTTGACCATCTTGAAACTCCTTTATCCATTTCGTTTTGCTATTCGGATAAAGTTCATTACAATAACCAGTGAAATTCATGTCAACTTTCTCGCAATCATTTTGTGAAAAGCTGTTTAAACTCCAGATTAATGATATGATATGAAAATATTTCATTCAAAATAAAAATTAATGGTTGTTTGACACCATGTTTCAATTGCTTTACCTCCTCTTTTTGCGGGAATCCATCGAGGCATCGCTTGAAGCAAATGAACAACCTCACTATCACACAGAGGACAATCTAATACACCTTTCAATATGACAACTTCAGTGATACATCCATCAATACTTACTAAAAATTTAGTAAAACAACTTCCACTTATCCCCAAATCAACTGCCTCTTGCGGATATACCATATTCGTCTTAATCCAGTCTTTATATTCATTTTCATCTCCGTCAAATCTGGCGTCTTCCTCTAGAACACAGCCAAGATTATCAAATTGATTCTTAATAGTGTCACTTTGTGAAAATGTATTCACAGTTAGAAAAATTATTATCAACGATAAATAATACATTTTACATCAATTTAAATTCAAAACAAACTTGCATTTTGGTTATTAGATTCTTTCCGCCATAAGAAGCGGGTGTCCAATTTGGCATTTTTCTTAATAATTTTAAAACTTCATTATCAAGCGTGTTTGAAATTCCCTTTTCGATTTCAACATTATTTACGGAACCATTTTCATCAATGATAAATGAGGCATAAAGTTTTCCCTTTTCATCATTTTTTATAGCTTGGTCGGGATAAATAAAATGACTTTGTACCCATGAAGTAATATCAGCTTTCCCATTTTCAAATTCGGCATCTGTTTCACAACCACAAAGACAAAATACTTCATTATAAAGAACCCTACCTTGGCTACTATCCGTTTGAGAAATTGTATTCAATGAAACTAAAAACGATATGAAGATAATGATTTTCAATTTAAAGTAAAATTAATTGGTATTTGATGCCAAGAGCGAACTGCTTTTCCTCCATTTTTAGCTGGTTTCCACATAGGCATTTCTTTGATAACGCGCAAAGCTTCCGCATTAATTTCAGGTGAATCACTTATTCCTTTAACGATACTTACATTTGTTATTGAACCATCTTTCTCGACAACAAATTTCATATAAACTCTGCCAGAAATTAGACTGTCTAATGCTTCTTTGGGATAAATGATTGATCGAGAAATATAAGCACTTAAACTGCCGTTTTTTTCATCAAAAATGGCTTCTTGCTCAGTGAAAAAGAAAATATTTTCGGTATCTTCTTTAGCTATTTTTATGTGTTGCACCTTTCCATCTTGCGCAAAAAGGCAATTTGAACAAGCTAATATCGATATTGTGAAAATTAATTTATTCATATTAAATAATTATTTATCTAATTAATTGTAAAAATGAATGTTTGGTAATTTGCCCTTGTTGAAATACCACCGTATAATTTCCTTCTGAACATTCTTGATTATTTGATTTTCCGTCCCAATAAAAATCTGTATCGGACTCATATACAATAATTCCCCAACGATTCAAAATTGTAAGTCTGCCATCTTCAATGTTTCCATTTAATACAAATACATCATTTATTCCATCAAAATTTGGTGTAAAAACATTTGGAATTTCAATATTACCAAGTGAGATTAGTGATACATCATCTATAAAATAATAAACCTCAATGTTTCCATCTATATTAATAAAATTACTTTTTACCTCGGCAAATTTATCAAAGGTGCCAATAGTCACATATTCTTCTCCACCTTTAGCAATAAAGGTTCCTGAAACCTTTTGCCAAGAAAGTGAGTCCTGGTAAAAATATGTTCTATCTGTTTGAATTTGAGGTTCGAGAGGAAAAATATAGGGCGTTGGTCCATTATAAAACGTTTGTACATTCATTTCAGTGAAAACTGCTCCAAATGAATTAAAATATTGTACACTATCATACCAAATTGATTTATCACTTAAATTAACATAGTAACTTAATTCATAACTATTTCCACCAATTAGTGGACTTTTCAATTTGATGGAAGCGTATTCATATAATCCAAAACCATTTGGGATTAATTGAGTTGCCAGTCCGATATATGCATTTCCAGTTCTAGCACTTTGAAAACCATAAAGATTTTTCGGTACACTCATACTATAATTTCCAAACATATCTGTTTGTTCGCTGCAAGCATTATAATAATCAACCGTACTAATTCCAGCGCCAAACCAATCATTGGTATTTGAAATAAAATATCCACTATCAATATCCGGACAAATTTTAAATTCCTCAAAACTATAATTTGGCACCAAATTTTCCTGTGCGAAAAAACTCATCTGAAAAGCAACAAAAAACATTATGTAAATAAAAACCCTCATTAATCCAATTTAAATTTAACAGGAACTAACATGTAAGACCTCACAATTTCCCCTTTATGTCTTGCTGGAATCCATTTAGGCATCGCTTTCACTACACGCATTGCTTCTTTGTCACACATCGGACAATCTTTGATTCCTCGCATTACCTTTGCCAAAGAAATTGTTCCATCTTTTTCCACCACAAATTTCACATAAACCCTACCCTCCAAACCTGCTTCTTTAGCATAATCTGGATATCGTAAATTATTTTTTAAGAATTTCATCAAACTATCCGTGCCACCAATAAAAGCAGCTGGTTCCTCGACAAATTCTACAATTTCATTCGCTCGTTCGATTGAGTCTTTATACGGATCAAATGGAACTATTGCAACACCTTCAATATCTGGTGGAATTTGATCAAAATGTTTCACCAAATGAATAGGGTAAATTTGAGACAAAGAATCCTTTTTGGCATTAGTATTCAATTGCTTAATCAGCCTACCCTTAGCGTCAAATTGCATCCACACACCAACTGCTTTCCCATCTTTAAACTCCTTGATATAAGAAACGGTATCATTGGGATGAAATTCATAACAGAAACCTGAAAATTCTGCATTCAAATCATTGCAATTAACCTGTGCCGAAACAAAATTCAGGATAAAAATGAAGGCTATAAGGAATTTTAATTTGATCATTCTGACTTTTTCTTGGCAAGATAGAAGAAAAAAGGATAGAACAATTGTAAAAAATTTTATCTGTAGAAAATATTGATTTAAATCGCTTTTTCGATACTTAAAACAATTTTTGACTTTTTTGCAAGAATAACTTTAATCAAATCTCCAGCATTCAAACTGTTGTATATATTTTCATTTGTTTGTAACCAATGATTTTGTGTTTGAATGTAATAAAAGGTGTCGTTTTTATACCGATACCCTTGATAGGTACGAACTGAATTCTTGCTTGGTTTTGGGAGGTTACTTTTTTGTAACTCAATAATTTGTTCTGATTTCTCTAACTGATTATTTTGAGTGATATCCATCAAAATAAATATAACACGTCTGTTAAAAAGCACATAAATCACACCCAAAACAAGGAGCAAAATCCTAAATAATGTTATCGTCAATTGGCTGTCTTTCACTGCTACAACAATACTTAAAATTCCGATGAAATATAAAAAAGCAAGTGGGATGAGTAGCAAAATACTGCGAAAGAAAATTGCTCTAAAAAGATACTTTTTAAGAATTACAGCGTAATCTGAATTTAAATAATGTGTTTCGATGGACGCACTTTCTAAACTAGAAAAAACATTTTCAGTAGTTGCTAGCTCTTTTACAAAGAAAATAGAATTGCCCTTTAAACAATGTAATTCAACTTGCTGTCCTTTGTGAACTTGATTGTAAAACATTAAATCAGTCGCGAATTCAACACCATCGAGTGAAATCGTGTAAGTCGACTGCCCCATGGAGTTTCTAAATTTCACGGTTTCTTCAGATTTATCGGTGATCGTTCCCGTGTAAATACGTTTTTTAGTTTGAAAGGCATTTCGTCCATGCACAAAAAGAATAAATCCTAAAATGGTAAGAAAAAAAACTCCAAAAATAATAAGTGGAACCTTAAAATCGGAAATATGTTTGGATAAAAGCAGCACATAAACAGCAACTGAAACTATCAAAACACTGAAAATCAAAACGCCAATAAACCTAAAAACTAAGGTTTTCTTTTCTTTGAAAGAAACTTCTTCGTCGCGATATGTTAGATTTTCTTTTCCCAAAAAAAGATGATTAAATTGATTACTTAAATTTTTAAAATTAAATAACTTCAAACTTTTACAAATAAACAAAAATGATTTGAAAAAACACTTCTAGATTTGGATTTTTCTTTGATTTGCGTTTTTGTCATGGTTTTTAACCAAAAACACACGCCAAAAACAAATTTTATTTTGACTTCACGGCGTCCCGATAGCTATCGGGATCATCCGCCGCTACAATATTTGATACCTAACGGCATCAATTCGACTTCAATAATTTTTTTTCTAAATCTTCAAATCAGCTAATTATCTTACCGTACAGATCATAGTGGTCAGCTGATTCAATTAAAACATTAGCAAAATCGCCAATACGAACATGATTTTCAGCAGTTTTTTTGACTAAAACTTCATTATCTACTTCTGGTGAATCAAATTCTGTTCTTCCGATGAAATATTCTCCTTCAGCTCGATCAAACAAAACTTTATATGTTTTTCCGATTTTTTCTTGATTTAAGTCGTAAGAAATTCCAGATTGCAATTCCATAATTTTGTCAGCACGTTCTTTTTTTGTTTTTTCAGGAACATCGTCTTCCAACAAATAAGCATGTGTATTTTCTTCGTGAGAATAAGTAAATATTCCCAAACGCTCAAAATTCATGCGCTCCACAAAATCGTACATTTCTTGGAAATCTTCTTCTGTTTCTCCAGGATAACCCGCAATTAAAGTTGTACGGATGGCAATTCCAGGTACTTTTGCACGAATTTCATTTACCAATTCTTCTGTTTTCTCACGTGTAATTCCACGACGCATGGATTTCAAAATTTTGGTAGATCCATGTTGCAAAGGCATATCCAAGTACAAACATACTTTAGGATTGTCACGGATTTCATCAACTACATCCATCGGAAACCCAGCTGGAAAAGCATAGTGCAAACGCAACCACTCAATTCCCTCTACTTTTGAAAGTTCCTGAATCAATTCGGCTAAATTTCGCTTCTTGTAAATATCTAATCCGTAATACGTTAAATCTTGCGCAATTAACATCAATTCTTTTACTCCTTGAGCAGCCAAACTTTTTGCTGATTTCACCAAATCTTCAATTGGAGTCGAAACGTGTTTTCCTCTCATTAACGGAATCGCGCAAAAAGAACATGGTCTGTCGCAACCTTCTGCAATTTTAAAGTAAGCAAAATGTGAAGGCGTAGTCAACAAACGCTCTCCAATCAATTCTTTTTTATAGTCCGCTTTTAAAGTTTTTAGCAAACGTGGTAATTCTCTTGTTCCAAAAAAAGCATCCACTTCTGGAATTTCAAGTTCTAAATCATCTTTATATCTTTCAGACAAACAACCTGTTACGTATAACTTTGAAACTTGTCCGTCATTTTTCGCCTCAGCATAACGCAAAATCGTATCAATGGATTCCTGTTTGGCATTATCGATAAAACCACAGGTATTGATAATCACGATTTCCGCATCATCACTCATCGATTCATGTTCAACTTCAAATTTATTCCCTTTCAATTGTGCCATCATGACTTCTGAGTCAAATAAATTTTTGGAACAACCTAAAGTTACAACATTAACCTTATTTTTTTTGAGCGTTTTTGTCTTCATAGTGCAAAATTAGTGAAAAGGAAGGGAATTTGCTAAAAACATCCACTTTAAAAGTAAAAAACCGGAACAGAAAACAGTAGAACACGTAGTTTTCTGTTTTAACTTCAATATAACAAAAACCTATGTTTTCTATGTGAATCTAGATGGTTAAGAAATGGCTAACTAAAATTTTAATCAATTCATTTAACAAATTTTCTAAATTATTATCGAAATTTATCCCTATTTTTGAAAAAAATCTAGTGTATGAAAATCATCGTCCCATTTTCAATCATTCTTGTTGCCACTGCAGTTTCGTGTTCGAGTGACAATTCAAAAACAGCATCCAAAACCGTTAAAAAAACAAACATTATTGTTAAAACGAATACCGTTAAAGCCAACAAGATGTTAACTGTTAATATTGATGGAATGGTTTGTGAAAAAGGTTGTGGCAGTTCTATACGCAAAGAATTATTGCACACTGACGCTGTAGAATCTTGTGAATTTGATTTTCAAACTGATCGCAAAACCAATGTGGTGAAAATCGCATTTGATAAGGATAAAATTACGGCAGACAAAATCATTTCAATATTAAATACCATGAATGAAAAGCAATTCAAGGTAATTGACACTACAACAAGTGCTTTTGAATCCAAAAATGAAACGAAGATCAATTCAAAAATTGAGGAAAGCCAAAAAGAATCTAATACAACTATATCTAAGGACGAAGCAAAAATAGAAATGTCAGATTCAACGATTGATCACGATGCTCCCAACTTATTGCAAGTATTTTCGCGTTTGATTACTGGTTAGATCTTTTTAACCAAATCTAATAAACGAGCTGAATATCCAGATTCGTTATCATACCAACCAACGATTTTCACCATTTTCCCATTAACAACTGTCAAGTCACTATCAAAAATAACACTGTGACGGTCACCAACAATATCAACAGAAACCAAAGGCTCATCGGTATATTTTAAAATTCCTTTCAAATTTGTTTGAGATGCCTTCAAAAACGCTTGATTAATTGCCTCAACAGTAAGATCATTTTTTACTACCAAAGTTAATTCAGTAATACTACCATCAGAAACAGGAACACGCAAGCTACTTCCTGACATTTTTCCATCCAATTCAGGGAAAATTTTCCACAATGCTTTGGCAGCTCCCGTAGAAGTAGGAATTATCGATGAAGTTGCTTGACGCGCTCTTCTTAAATCTTTATGCGGTGCATCATGCAAACGTTGATCAGAAGTAAAACTGTGAACTGTCGAAAGAAAGCACGATTCAATCTCTGCAATTTCCATCAAAACTTTAAACATTGGAGCAGCGCAATTTGTCGTACAGCTCGCATTTGAAATTATAGTGTCTGAATCTAATAAAATCTCATCATTTACTCCTAAAACGATTGTTTTTGTATCATCGTTTGCAGGAGCAGACATAATTACTTTTTTTGCTCCACCAGTGAAATGAGCAGAAGCCTTTTCTTTTGTTAAGAAAATCCCAGCGCAATCTACAACCGTTTCAACGCCATATTTTGACCAAGGAATATTTGCAGGATCTTTTTCAGAAATAAATTGAATTTTTCTTCCATCTTCAAAAACAATGCTGTTGGCTTGAATGGTAAATCCTTGTTTCAAAACCCCATGAATAGAATCGTACTTAAATAAATGTGCTAAAGTGTGAATATCAGCTAAATCATTCACCAAAGCAATTTCAATATCACTTTCTAACAAAGCAAATCGAGCAAAAGTTCTTCCTATGCGACCGAAACCATTAATTCCAATTTTTTT
>JBKCGI010000189.1:0-4340 GCA_046303515.1 Flavobacteriia bacterium
ATTAGAGCTTATGGATACTGATTATGACATTCAGTTTGCATACAGTGAAGGCTATATAGGTGTTGAAGTTGAATGTAAAGGTGTATTTGTAATGGAAGGTAATTTGAAATTCATTGATTCATTTATTATTTTAAAATAAAACACCATAAGGAAGTTTAATCAAAAACACATTTAACACCTTTAATCATATTTTCTTTATACGGTATCATTCTTAAATTATCAATAAATCCAATAGTTTCTGGAAGTATATTATTTTTAAATCCATAATATATAGATACTTTATGATCTAAATGATAAGACTTAAAACCTCTTTTATCAAAATCAGGTAGGAGACTTAAATTTTGACTATTAGTAACATCCCAAACCTCTTTCTTGTATATATCAAATAAAAGTTTATTTTTTCTTTTATGTTTAACTAATACCTCTTTAAAAGGTTTCTCTTTGTGCAAATTATTAAATTTCCAATTGTTAACCCTATGTAAAGTCATTAAATAATCAATCTCATATCCTTTAGATATTAATAAATTAAACTGAGCTAAATCTTTTCCTTTCATAGTACAATCAATAATTGACACCCTAAAAAATCAACTATATTCAAAACTGTTTGAAAAGAAGGGTTAACCATACCTCTTTCGATCAAAGACAATCTTTCGGCGCTAACTCCGACAACTTTGGACATTTCCTTCAAAGTAACACCTTTAGATTTTCTTATTAATTTCAATTTCTTTAAATCCATACTATCAATATTTTATGCAAATATACGATATAAAATTAAATAATTGACGTTTGTCTCCGAAAAAACGCTACCAACCACATGGTAAACGTCAGTTACTATAACAAACATACCCCTCCCCAACCCAAAAAAGAAACTAATTTTAACCAATTTCACATCAAACAACCCCACCTAAAATATCATTATTTCTAAAAAAAAATCCTAGAGATTGCTTTAAACTATTAAATGATAAAATATACGAGTGAGGTGTATTGGTGAAGTTTTAGATGGGTTAAAAGATGAATAAACGATAGTTTAAACATTAATGAAATACAAATAATCTATATCCAAATTTAGTAAGCCATTTCAAAATATATTTGTATGTGGGGTAATATACCTCCCAAACCTACCCCTGGGGGTGTGGCAATCGGAAACGTGAATCTGAATCGAGCAATCAAAGGGGGGTGTACTTTAATACATTGCTTTGTTCGTTCTGTTTATCCATTGTTTAACGTCGTATCTATTGACTTGTAGTGCTTGACTATGATATTATTTTTTTATTTGTTTATATCGTTGGAGTAGGGGAGTAGCAAGGGAATAACATAGCATGACAAATAGTCTATTTAACATAATAATAATTATAAGACGTATTTTTATACCTTATTATATAGGTAGATAATTAGATCTTTTTTTGTTGGCTGAATCCTTTTGTTTATTTGTGTGTCCAAGCAAAATATAACCTTTCTTATTTATCTTTTTTTTTGTTTGTAGCCTTGTGGCTTCGCCACGTTGATACTGTTTGTTAGTTGTGTTGGTTAACTTGTTATTTGCTTATCTACTTGTTTGAGTTACTTATATGTTTGTTTTGTTGTTTATGTTTGTCTTTATGTATGTAGTTAATTAAACAATATCTTTTTCTTTTCCCGCCGAATTTTTATTTCAAGCCTGTAAAGGAATTGCACCAGGTTTGAACACTTAAAAATTTATATTCTTTTTCGTTCCGCTTGCTTGCTTTATTGGTTAACGAATCGAATCCAGTTTTATGATCCTAACATTAAAAGTTAGCTAATATAACTTATTTAGTTTTGTTTATCTAATTCATAGCTATTTTTTGAGTTTTTAAAAATTGTTTATCGATAAAATTATGCTTTATGCCGAGTTTTTGATATATTACGTCGAAAAAATTAAAATTTATCCATTCGTTTACAGTACATTTGTACAAGAAATTTAAACACTTAAAAATTTATATTATGTATTTAGAAATTGAAACATTAGCAGGAACGATTGAAGGCACGCAAGTAAACAACTTAAGCGAGCTACCAAAAAGCGCAAAACTTGCTATTATAACGCATGAAAAGCTACCAGGATTATATAATTTTGATCATTCTAAATTCATTCAAGTTTATAACACTCCTAAAAAACGTTATATTTTAATCAAAGAAAATAAATAATAAAAATAAATAATTAACTTTTAAAAATAAATAACATGAAAACAACTTTCAACAATTCAGATTTAGTGCATACGTTTGCACAACGTACACAAAGTAACGGAACAACGCAAAGCGGATCAATGTACTTTGAAGGTAACAAAATTTATTCATACGGTAGACACTACGTATTAGGTGAATTTATCGATAATAACACTATTTTAATAAATGATAGAGGCTACAGCAATACAACTTGTAAGCATATACATTTATTAACTAACGCAACGAATCAATACAAACAGTATTTCTTTTCCGCCGTAAATTTAGATTGCGTTTATAATTCAATTATAAACAACTTTGATAAATTAGGAAAAGCAAAAAAACCAGAAAATTATATAATTCCAATCATTAATAAATTTGAATCATTACAAGAATTTTTAAAACTTTACAAAAAAGTTAACGATTTAAAAAGTGACAAATTTAAGGAAATTAAAAAAATCTATTCATCACTTAAAAAAGATGAAAGTAAATTTTTAGAATCCATTAAGCAAGCGGAAAAGAAAAAAGCAGCTAAGGAATTGAAAAAATTCAATGAAGATCTTCAAAAGTTCTTTAATTACGAAATAAACACTATTTACAAAAATAATTTAAAAGAAGATTATTTGAGAATTTCAGAAGATAGAACGCAAATAGAAACGACACAAAACGTAAAAATAGACGTTTTAAGTGCTTTAAATCTTTACAGAATGATAGAAGCTGGAAAAGATATTAAAGGCTATAGAATCTCAAATTACACCGTAATTTCATTGAATGGACACTTAAAAGTTGGGTGTCATAACATCAATGTAAAAAATATGCATGAAATAGGAAAACAATTAAAAGCATTAACAAATGTATAAATTAAATTATATCATTAACGGGAGCGTGAAAGAATCTTTTACGTTCCCTAATAAGCAACTTTGTAACTGGAAAAAGAAACAGTTAATAAATAGTCATACAATAGGGAAATTTACAATAGTTAAACTTTGATTTTCCCGCCAAAATTTTAAATAAAAATAAACTTTAATATCATGAAAAATTTAATATCAATAATTGAAAAAGCAAACCAAAAAGAAAAAACAGAATTATATAAGCAGCATTTAATTAATTCAGGTAATATATTTTTATCCTTAAATGAATATAAAAATCTATTTTTAGAAATAGGTTTAAAACTTGACTTAAAAAATCATTGTACACATAAATACTATAATGTAGCAAACGAACAAAAATTTTTACATTGTACTACAGATTTAACCGATGAAACAGGAAAAGGATTTGCGAATATATACGGTAAATTTTACAAGGAAGAAATAAAAAATAATACACAAAAATATAAAAGACTTAGAGAAATAAGAAATACATATTTTACCCAATTAAAAACAGGGCACATTTTAGATATTTAATATTAACTTTTTTCCGCCAATAATTTAAAACGTTGGCGGGAAAATAAAAAACTTAAAGCCATGAAACAACAAAATAAAGTATTTATTGATCCAATATTATTGCACTCAATAAAAGTAAATGAAATATTTCAAAAGTTTATTGGTCCAGAAGTTTACCAGGAACAAACAACGATTGAAAAAAGAAGTATTAATTTCTTTTATTATTTCGATCCTATTCACTTAAATATAGTTAATAGTAGTAAACATAAACAAAATTAATTTTCCCGCCTTAAAAAGCATTTAAAACGTAAATAAGATGAAAACAAAAACAAATTTAGTAACCTATGTAGTAATAGGTGAAAACACAAAAACAAATGAAAGATTTATTTATTGTGAAGTGAAAATAAAACCGGGTGAAATATATCCAATGGTCCATGCTTTAAACGATCATTACAAAATTTTTTATTTTGAAACGGTAACAAAAGAATATTTTAAAAATAATATAGAACATTATCAAAACGTAAAATAAGATGAAAACATTAATAAAAAACGAAATTTATAATAACAATCAATCCAGTGTATGCTTAATTGTTATCATAAAAGAAAAGAAAATAAAAATAAGTTATAGTTGTTATAATGCAAATGAAAAATTTTTAATAGAAATATTCGACGGCTATAAATGGAATTATTTTTTAGATATTTCAGATTTAGGATTTGAAACAGATAAAAGTATGTATATTAAAAATCATGTAGTTAAAAAACAAAGATTTGATGTATTAC
>JBKCGI010000190.1:0-2656 GCA_046303515.1 Flavobacteriia bacterium
TAAAACGGCTGCTAACAGCAGCTATGCCTAATTGCGGAGTTCCGTTGTAATCTGATACTTTTTCCATTTTATTATGTTTTGTTGTTAATTAAAAATTTCGTTCTTTAAGTCCGCAACTAAGCATAGCTGCAATACGTTATGTGCCATTGAAACGGAAACGTAACACATTCTCTAATCTATTTTAGTTATTCCAATATCAATAGATCCAGAAAGAGATTTAGCATAAGACCAATTAGGTTCTTCTATTTTTTCTACAAAAAATGTATTTCCGCCGGAAGAAATAAAATTTTTAACTTCTGCTTTCATTCTCTTTTCAGCACCTTTGAACGTGTAGAAAAATATGTTTTCAATCTGCCTAACTTCTCCTTTGCTTGAAAGAACAATTGTCATGGAGTATTTTTTTCTTCTGAATAGTTTCATTTTCTTTTCTTTTATTGATTTTTACGTATGGTTTTAAAAAAGGTTACAACAAACCTGCTTCTTTTAATTTTTTTCTTCTTTGGAATTTCATTTGTTTTCTCCTATCGATTTCAATGTATTTTTTCGGCGGAAAATAATCTTTATTTCGTTCCTTTTCTTTTTCTCTATACTTTGGATTCCATAAACGATAAACAGTAGCATAACCACAGCAATATAAGTCTGCTGCTCTTTGTGTAGTAACTACTCCTTTTAAGGAAAGTATTTCTTCTTTTTCTTCTTGACTTAGTTTTACTCTTAAATCATCAACTAATAACCTGGGAGTAATTTCAAAATCAATGTCTTTCTTTCTTTTTCCCACGGTATTTTTATTTTATTAGTTTCTCAATAAGTTTTTTTCTTGTATCAACATCACGAATTAATCCGTAGTTGATTTTAAAGCTACCTGATGAGCTTTTTTTACTTCTGATAAGTATTTCTTTGCTTTGAGTATTTTTATCTGTTACGCTTGACATTTTAGATGTGTTTTAAGAGTGAATAATTTGTACGTTTAGTTTTCTGTTTAAGTACTTTTTCTTTTGATGATCGTCACGAATATTTTTCAACCATTTAAGTACTTTCATTTCCTGCTTTTTTTCGGGCGGAAAATTCATTTCGATTTGTTCCAATACTTTTTTTGTTGTATCGCAAACACTTGTGCTAATTACTTTTATCATAGCTTTTTTATTTATGAAAGTTTTTAATTCTTTGATTATCGTACAATTCTCTTGCTGCTGCTATTTCAATAATAGCTTCATCAACTAAATTATATAATTTGCTTGGTAGCTCCATTACTTTTTCATCAAGGAGAACTGATTCCAATTTCTTTTGCGTTTGAGTAAGTTTTTCGTACTCTATATTGTTTTCTATTTTCATAGGATTTATTTATTAATTGGTTTGTAAAAAATATTTTCTTTTATTGATATTTTCCGGCGGAAAAAATTAACGTTTTACGATTTGTAAATCATAACCAACAATATTAGTTAGCTCTTTATATAGCTCCAAATATTCTTCTTTTGTTGCTTCTCTTGATTCGTTTGCATACTCTTGTGAACATTCACTATGTTGGCCAATATGCGAATAGCTTAATTTATTTCGTGTTGCTCTATTTGCTATTTCTTCTGGAAAGAAAGCAAATAAATCGTTTTCTGTTTCATTGTACAAAAATTGTACTTTTGTTTTACTTAGTGCCATATTTGTTTGTTTTACGGTAAATAATTTATTTTGTTTCAGTTTCTTTTAATTTAAATATTCCAATTCCTTTAAATTTAAGTGCATCATCATACAAACATATTTGTTTTGATTCTTCATTAAATTCTGTTTCAATCCAACTATTATTTTTCAGCTCGAATATTTTTGTTTCTTTCATTGGTTGCAAATTGTAAGGTTGTGCATCCAAACCGTAATCAAAAGTATATCCAAATGGTTTTAATTCGTTTAATAAGTCTTTACATTTTTGATAATCGTTATCAAGCAGTGAATACCATTGTAAAATATCTTGTATCTCAATTGGTAGTACTTCAAAGTTATTGAATAAATCTATTTCTTTTTCTTCTACTTGAAATTCTTTTCCGTATTGAGCAAATAAATTGTTTTCCGCAGCAATTTTATTTTCTGCTTTAATTGTTCCGTGAATTGTTCCGTTTTTATAATACTCAAATGTTTTCATGATGTTTAAATTTTATTTTTATTTCCAATCTTTTGTACATCTACTTGATTTATAAACGTTCATACCTGATAAATGATATTCTTTTACCATTTTATTTACGTATTTTCTAAACTCAATCGGATCTTGATTTAATTCTCTTGTAAATTCGTCAACTGTTTCAACTCCTTGACTTGTTTTCATATTTAAAAATACTGTTTTCATGTTTTCTATTTATTTAAGATTAATATTTTTTTTTTGCGGGGAAAATTATCTAAAATTACATTCAATTGATTTAAATGTACTTTTACTTTCATTACTTATATTGATAAGTAGTTTAGTTTTCTTTTTAATATTTGCGCTTTGTAGCTTATGTAAACACGTTGCTTTAATGTTTGATTGACTGTTAAAGTCATTATCTTTGATTGATAGGTACAATTTACCTGTTTCAAAGTTTTGGACCGTTATTTTAATTATATCTTTTCTTGATACTCTAAATGTTGTTTTCATTGGATTGCGTTTTAAATTTTGTTATAAGATTTTATTAATATTTTC
>JBKCGI010000191.1:0-8319 GCA_046303515.1 Flavobacteriia bacterium
TATCAAATTAATTAATTCAAAAAACGCATCTCGAACAAAAGATTTGAAAGGATTGAAGTTTAAGAAAATGTATGTTCAAGATGGTTTGTTAAACGTTTTTTGGGTAAAAGAAGAAAAAGAACAGTCTCAGATTTACGCTGAATCGTATAATGAAAATTTAGAAAATGTTCAAGGTCTTAGCCTAGTATATGAAGTTAAATATGATAAGGTTAGTAAAAAATCTTTCAAAAAGACACCAGTTTTTGTAATGGGAAGCACAGATGGTAAATCTACCACTCTAGTTGGAACTGAAGTACCAAACAAAGATGGAGAAATTTCTGTTAAATACGCTTTAATTAACTCTGAAATGGAAGAAATTAAAGCTGGTCAAGTTGATTTACCTATTGAAAAAACTGGTAAATATGGAGGACTAACTTCTTCTTACGAATATGGAAAAGATGGTAACTTATATATTCAAAGTTATGTTACTATGACCAAGGAAGAAAGAAAAATGGCTCAAAAAGGAGAAAGATTTTCTTATTCTATCTTATCTGTTGTAAATTTAATGAATGAAGAAATGAATTCATACACAATGAAATATGACGGGAAAAATATTTACAATTTTGATTTTATTGTAAGTGATAAAATAGTTTCCATATATGGTTTCTTTAATGATATGGAAAAAGATCCTTCAGGAACACGTACACACGGTATTTTCACTTCCACAATTAACAGTAGAACGCTTTCAATGTCAGATCCAAATTTCTCGTATTTTGATCAAAATTTAATTGACGAACTATTCAGAGGTGATGAAGAGGACAAAAAAACTACATACACGAGAGGTAAAAAAAGAAAAAAAGCAGCTGAAGAATTAGATAAAGATGCTTTAGATAATCGTTTTGTTATTGAAGATGCAAAATTAGACGACAAAAATAATGTGGTTTTATTTTGTTCTAAAATGTATAATTATTCTGTAACGACTTGTACAACAAATAGCTCCGGAGGTACATCATGTACAACTAGATATTACTGCCAAAAAAGTAATGTAACAACATTTAAACTTGACCAAA
Source organism: Flavobacteriia bacterium (assembly GCA_046303515.1). Classification (GTDB taxonomy): domain Bacteria; phylum Bacteroidota; class Bacteroidia; order Flavobacteriales_D; family Crocinitomicaceae; genus M2408. The sequence continues at coordinate 1,050 of JBKCGI010000191.1, forward strand.
AAGGCGATTTAATTTGGGCTAGTAATGTTGATAGATTAAAAACTTATAGCGGAACTTCAATTTATGATTTAAAAGTTGTGAAAAATAAAGATAGTTATTATGTAATTTATGGCTCAACCTATGATGTAGACGCAAAAAAGAAAAGCAGAAAATCATCAAAATCTGGAAAAGAAATGAGAGATAAATTTGAATATGCTATCATTACAGACGGAAGTGGAGAAGCAACAAAAAAAGAATTTGTCGTAAACGAAAAAGGTGTTAAAAAAGCTGATCGTAAAAAAGTAGATCCTTTAGGAATTACCGTTTTGGACAATAAATTCTATATCAATTCTATGAAAGTTGGATTTAAACCAGCTCAAACAGCAGGTTTGTGTGTAGCTTCGGTAGCATGTTTTCCAATTTTGTACTACATTGCTTTAAGTGGTAATCTTAGACAAGGAAAAGGGAATATTGGAACTTTGGAAATTATTGAATAAAATTATTTTTTAAATTCAAAAGGATATTTCTTAAAAATATCATTTAAAATAAGCTCACAGTCACTTGTGAGCTTATTTTTTTTTAGCTGCTCCTTTTTTTCTACCAGACCTTCTGTCATTCTTAAATTGCCTAAATAAAATTTACTAAAAAGGTTAAAACCCCAACCTATGGCATTAACATACATTTGTTCAAAGACAAGTTCTCGAATTGCCATGAATGAAATTGTATTTAATCCTAAAGATGTAAATCCCTTTACAATGTTTCCGTTAAAAATAGCGCCAGATCCTGGAATGACAAGTCCAGAATTTAATAAGAATTTTTTATGTTTAAGTTCAAAGTCTTCTAATTCAATTACCTTACTTAAATTCATAAAAATACTGTCTTTTTTGCACAAGTCCATATAAAAAACGGCACATTGAGCACTATCTATTTTTTGATTATTTAGAAAAAATAATAGTTTATAAGAAGTACTTTCAGAACCCTGAAAATTAGCAAAGCGTTTCAAATAGCTATTCGCATAATTTGTTTCTTTATTCAAAAAAGAAACTAAGGCAGCATTCCAAAAGAATTTAGATGATTTTGAACTGTCCAAATAACTAGTCTGAATGCGTTTCACTTCTTTAAAAGTTCGCTCATTTAAAATGTTATTTGAAAGTAAAACATCTATTTTTTTTAGAATTAAATCCTGTTTTAGCGTATCATTTTTTTGAGCATAAATTTCCTTTTCGAAATTTAAAATATCAATTTCAAAATTACCTTGTGCTTGGACATTTCTAATACAAACGATTAGAAAAATTAAAATAATAATTCGCAACATGAATAAAAAAATGGTTCTTTAGGTTTACTTTGTTCTGTTTAGTTTCATGATAACTACCATAAATATTTACAGCATAAAAACCAGATAAAAATGAAAAGTTAAAAATGGTAAATGGATGATTTATACTTTTATTAAGATAACTTTCGCGTGTTTGAAAAAAAAACAAGGAATTTGAAGTCAAGGTTGTTAAGAATGATCTGTAATTGCCTATGTACAGCTTTCCAGACCCGGGAACAATGGCAGAAAACAATCCCGCTAAAACTGCTTTTTTTCGGTAAGCTTGGGTGTAAGTTTTATAATCTTCTTGCAAGACTAGTGGAATTGAAGCTATTTCAGAAAAGGAAGGTTTTTTTGATTTTTTAAACATCAATTCTATTGGACAAATATATCTCCCATTCTGATCATACAATAGGGAATCAAACCAAAATGTTCTTTTTCTTTCATCATTAGTTATGAAATACTGACAAGCAAAATTTACGGCCAAGGTATCTTTTAAAAAAAGATTTTTTGATTTTTTAAACAACTCAAAGAACAAAGAGTCTTTCTTGTATTGTAAATAATATTTCGCTTCGTAATAAAAATTTGTATCAGAATCTTTGTGGTTTAATTTCAAATAACTTTCATGCTCGTTTTGCAATTTATTTTTGCTTAAATGTATGACAAAAGGAATATCTAATTGAGCAAAAAAACTTGACTGAACTGAAAATACAAAAACTAGGAAATAAAGTTTTTTTCTAATATGCATTTGAGTTGATTATTTTATTCTCAACTGAGATGAGATGATCTGGATATTCATATCGAATTCCTGGAATGCAATTACTTAACTGATGAAAACCAATCAAACCTCCTTTTATCAAACCATGTTTTTCAATAGATTTTTTGGTGAATTCAGAACAACTTACTTCATAAGTACAAGTAGCCGAAATTTGTTCTGAAAAAACATTTTGGTAAACAAATATTAAAGCTACCGAAATATAAGTTAAAGGATTTATTTTAGTTATAAACTTGGCATTTTTTAAATTTAAAATTTTCCGTTTTACTGGCTCTTTATGTTTGTAATCTTCTAAACTTACTTTAACAATTTCATCATTCAAATTATGTTGAGAAAGACCTGAAATTGGTATCAAAAGAAAAAAAAAGTAAAATATAAAATTAAATTTCATCCCAGTAAATTTGATTAAACGAAATTAGCTAAAAAATTTAGATTGCAGACCTTTAAATAAAATAATAGTACAAATACAAAATTTTATTATTCTCTGAATCATACTCATAAATACATTGATACGTGATTTTTCCAGATTGTCCTATCCCCTTTTCTAGAATTAAATTACCATTATTATCGTATTCCATCAAACGAGTAAAACTTAGTAAACCATTTTTGAACTCTTCTGTTTTGATTTTTTGTTTATTCTCATTGTAATAAGAATCTGTTTCAATTGAACTACTGTCGTGTAATCGTTTTTCAACCTTACACTGCAACAGACCACTATGATGATAAAAACTCTCCTCCTGTGTATGGTATGCGTAGGAGAAATTTTCAAATTCAGAAGACAGGTGTTTATCGCCATCATAACAGAAATTACTTTTCATACTTAGTTCATTTCTTCCGTTATAGTGCCAAATTTCTGTACAATTTTTATCTGGATAAACTATTTTATTCAATGCAGTTAAATAACCATTAGTGTAAAATTTCGAAATAAGGGTATCTCCCTTTTTACTTTTAATCGATTCACTTGTATATTTTTCAATTTCTTTTGAATCAGATCGAAATTCTCCTTTTTCAATTAATACGCCATTTTTATCATACTTTTTAGTAGTTAAAGAAACCTCATTCATAAATAGATATAATAATTGAATAGGATATTTATGTTGGAAATATTGAATAGAATAATTTCTAAATCCCGTTTCTTGCGTAATCGATTTTTCAACGAAATCATCTTTTGAGGCATAGTTGTAAGTTGTCACTCCTCTTAAACTAATTTCTTGGTCCGGATATTTTTCAGCATAAAAAATAAAGGCAGAATCCATTTCTGGAATTAATTTATCTAAAGTACCTTTAACAGAATCTAAAATTCCCAATTCGTATTTTTCTTCCTGAGGAATGATAGTCTTCTCAACAACTTTTTCTGAACTCATTTCAAAAATAAGCTCCTCTTGGCAGAAGGAAATAAATGCACAATTTAGGATAATTAAACTTAAAATAAATTTCATTACTCAAAAATACATTTAAAATTCACTTAATAATTTAACTGCCTTTTCATTTTCAAGAACCATTGATGGTGTTCCATTATATTCTGAAATTTTCCCTGTGAAACAAACCTTTTGATTCATCAAAGATATTTCCGGTTCGTAGGAGAAATTTTTCACACTTGATTGAAAAATTGTGGCAGAAAATATTTGATTTGGGAATTTTTTGTCCAAATTCATGAAAACATGACCCTTTTCACTTTTCTTAGTACTAATAACTGTTCCACAAACCGTGTGATTTTTTCCATCACCAATAAATTTATCAGCATCATATGCATTGATTGCTCCTTTTGGCAAATCTGCTTGGTTTAAAGCAATTACATCACCTTTTTCTGTTTTCGGTAACCAATATGCAATATCAAAACTTGCTTCTAGTTTTTTCTCTATTTCATCCGAAAGGTTCGCATACAAATCATAGGAAATAAATTGCTCGACACTGTCAATACAAACGGCGAATGATTCAATTGGTAAGGTAATTTTTTCGTTTGGCATTTTAAAAGCAATGCTTCGGTTGTTTTTTGGATCGTAAACTACTTTCACATAATATTTTGGAATGGAAACCCCATTGACACTTTTTTCGATTTTCGGTAAATTTTCTTCTAAAATTGGTGCCGTTACTACAACGAGATATGTTTTATTAGTTTCTACATATTCACGCAACCAACCTTCCAATTCCGCCCATTTTCCGCGATTAAAATCAGCTACTTGTGGCGACATATTGGAGTAAAAGTAACTTTCAGAAAGTGCAGTCTCTGACCAACGAAAATCTGCCGAAGGGGCCAAATGTCCCCGATCGTATCCGAAACCATCGTAAAAATATCCAGAACTATCTTTTTTAAGGGTTTTGATAAAATAATCCTCTTCAATTGCTGAGCCAGTGGAAATTAAAGAATCAATTCTAAAATCATTTGTGCGCGCCGTATTTCCTGAAATAATATCTGGCGTAATGATATGCATTACCCAATTTGCCTGTTCATGAGATTCATTGTAAGATAAAATCAAAGCTGAATGCGTGACAATTTCTTCTTTCGCTTTATTTTTTGGAAGACCAATTTCATTCATTTTCGCAATTACCCAGGACAATTGCAATTCTTCCTTTTCCTTAAATAATTTTACCTCGTATTTTTTAAGAGAGTCTATTTTTGAATCGACCTTTGCAATTTTATGTTCTAGCGTTTGTCCAAAACCAAAAAAGAAAATTAGAGATGAAAAAAGTGATAAATTTATTTTGATCATAGGAAATTGAGTGTAGACAAAAATACATAATAAATGTTTAACTTTGTAACTCAATTTTCACAATGACAAAACAACGCTATACAGTTACAGCAGCTTTGCCTTACGCAAACGGTCCCTTACATTTAGGTCATGTGGCAGGAGTTTATTTACCTGCCGATATTTTTGTTCGCTTTTTACGCATGAATGGTCACGATGTGGCATTTATTTGTGGAAGCGATGAACACGGTGCAGCAATTACTTTACGTGCTAAAAAAGAAGGAATTACACCTCAAGAAATCGTTGATAAATACAACAAAATCATTGGAGATTCTTTCAAAGATTTTGGAATTTCTTTTGATATTTTTCACCGAACTTCAAGCGAAATTCATCATAAAACTGCTCAAGATTTTTTCATAAAACTGCATTCCAAAGGAAAATTTACAGAAGATACCTCAGAACAATATTACGACGAAGAATACAATCAATTTTTAGCGGATAGATACATCACAGGTGAATGTCCAAAGTGTCAAAACCCAAATGCTTATGGAGATCAGTGCGAAAAATGTGGTTCAGATTTGAGTCCTACAGAATTAATCAATCCAAAATCCACTTTAAGCGGAAAAACGCCTGTTTTAAGAACTACGTCTCACTGGTATTTACCAATGGACAAACATGAAACGTGGTTGCGTGAATGGATTCAACAAGGAGTTTTAGATGGCAAACAACAACATGATCCAAAAACTTGGAGAAATCAAGTAAATGGTCAGTGCATGTCCTGGATTGATGGTGGTTTGCATCCTAGAGCAATGACTCGTGATTTGGATTGGGGAGTTAAAGTTCCTCTTACAGATTCTGATGGTAAAGTGCTGTATGTGTGGTTAGATGCTCCTATTGGTTACATTTCAGCAACCAAACAATGGGCACTAGACAACAATAAAAACTGGGAAGATTATTGGTTGAAAAATCCCAATGGAGAAGAATCTAAATTGGTTCATTTTATTGGAAAAGACAATATCGTATTCCACGCAATTATTTTCCCAATTATTTTAAAAGACCACGGAGATTTTATCCTTCCTGATAATGTTCCTGCATACGAATTTTTGAATTTGGAAGGCGACAAATTTTCTACTTCACGCAATTGGGCTGTTTGGTTACATGAGTTTATTGCGCGTTATCCAGATAAAATTGATGAGCTGAAATATACCTTAACTGCAATTGCTCCAGAAAGCAAGGACAGTGAATTTACTTGGAAAGAATTTCAAGCACGTGTAAACAATGAATTGGCTGACGTATTGGGTAATTTTGTGAACAGAGCCTTAGTTTTGACACAAAAATATTACGAAGGAAAAGTTCCAGCTTGCGGTGAATTAACAGACACTGACAAACAAGTTTTAGCTGATTTAGCAACTTATCCCGCGAAAATCTCCAAATTGGTTTATGCTTATAAATTACGTGATGCCCAAACCGAAGTAATGAACGTTGCTCGTTTGGGGAACAAGTATTTAGCAGAAATGGAACCTTGGAAGTTGGTAAAAACAGATCCAAAACGAGTAGAAACGATTATGCACATTGCGTTGCAAATCACTGCGCAAATGAGTCAATTTTTGGAAGCATTTTTACCTAAATCTGCAGCTAAAATTCGTCAATTTTTGAATATAGACTTAAAAAATTGGGACGAAATTGGTAAAACAGAATTATTGCCTATTGGACACCAAATCAATACACCAGAAATTTTATTTCAAAAAATAGAAGATTCGTTGGTTGAGGCGGAAGTTGAAATTTTGAACCAAAGCAAAAAATTAAATTTGGCGGATATTGCAGTGGCTGATAATCATCAGTCAACACCAAATCCCCAAAAGGCAAATATTAATTTCGACGATTTTACAAAATTAGACATTCGTTTGGGAACAATTTTGGAGGCTGTGAAAGTTCCAAAAGCAGATAAATTATTGCAATTGACAGTAGATACAGGAATCGACAAACGAACAATCGTTTCTGGAATTGCAGAACATTATTCTCCTGAAGAAGTTATTGGTAAAACAGTTGCAGTCTTATTAAATTTGGAACCAAGAAAAATTCGTGGAGTTGAATCTCAAGGAATGATTTTGATGGCAGAAGATGAAGCTGGAAAATTGAGTTTTATGAGTCCTGAAAAGGCTTTTGGTGCTGGTGGGGAAATTAGATGAAAAACTGATTTCGTTGGAAAAAGAAAAACGAAAAGTCTCAAAAGCTGGAGTTGAATTATAAAAGAATAAAATAACAAATCAGCTAATTATCACATCCACAAATTAGCTAATCAACACCCATGCAGCAAAGCAAAGAAATATAAAAACGAATTTGGGGTTACGATGATTTTCGTCCGATGCAGGAAGATATTCATGAATAATTTAATTAAAGCTTAAACTGAATTTACAAAAACTTATTTTTATCCTTTTTGTAGTCTCATTTTTGTTTTTTTTAACTAACTTAGTTTTAAATTATAAAAATGGCAGAAATAGATGTAAAGAATACAAA
>JBKCGI010000192.1:0-6744 GCA_046303515.1 Flavobacteriia bacterium
AATTTGAATAGATTCTTCCCGTGTGATTTGCTGTTGAATTATCTTCCCCATTAAATCTGTAACAATAATATTTTTTTCTGTGCGATGTTTTAATCCACCAATTCCAAAGATACCATCAGTTGGGTTTGGTAAGGCAATAAAATCTTCAAAATAAGTTTGCTTAATGTTTAATATTCGTATGAGTAATGCTAGTTCGGTTCCTATCAAAACAACAAAGGGTGTCTCGACTATTCGGACACCCTTTGTTGGAATTATTACTTGTTCTATTTATTGTTTGATTATTTTGATTGGTTCAAAACCTTCAATGCGAACAAAATATACACCCGAAGCTTTATTTGAAATATCTATTTTCAAATTGTCTTCTTCCGTGAAATAAGTATTTACAATTTGGCCTGTAATGTCGAGAAGCGTAATTTGCTTTTCTCCTCTTTTTGGAAGGCCACCGATGGCGAAAACACCAGTATTTGGGTTTGGGACAACCATAATTTCATTCAAATTAACAATACTTCGAATACCTAAAATAGTTGTTTTACCATTAAAGTCTCTTTGCTTTAATCTATAATAACTTATTCCAATCAAAGGATTGAAATCGTATGCCACATAGGAAAGATTTTGACTACTGTTTCCTGCACCATCAATTTTTTCTAAAAATTCCCAATCAAAACCATTCGATGAACGTTCTACAGTATAATAATCATTGTTCCTTTCTATTGCTGACATCCAGTCAATTACAGTTACTTTATCAACTAATTTTGCATCAAAGTTAACAAGCTCAATAGGTAGTAAAATTACAGCATCGCATGTCGACATACCATTAAGTCCTTCAATATAAAATGGTGATGCCGCTCCTCCGTTACCATCAATATATAGAATATATCTTTGGCCTGGTGTTAGTCCTGATAAATTAAATTCCGCATTTGCTGTAATACCTCTGTAGTAAGCATCGGGAGCACTTGTTCCTCCACCTTGTGCTGTTTCATAACTCCTGTTGTTAACAGTGTTGTCATTAGCACAACCTCCATTTGGAACGTCACTTGGGGTTACGCAAGCATTAGGATAAGTGAAGACTATAGGTTGTAATGCATATTTATCATTATCTCCTGCTGCTGGATCCATGCCGCTAATCGTAATTTTTGAGGTAGCTTGAGAAGCAGTGAAATAGAACCATGCACTATTATTATTTGCACCATTCCAATCACAACCATCAAATCCTGATGCAATTCCTGCACCAGCAAACACAGGGTCTCCATTAAGGAAATTATTATTTGTGCCAATTACGATTGCCCTATTATCTATACATTGCATATTAATACAATTGTCGTTATTAACGGCTGTTAAATCTCTTATGAGCAGTTTAGGACCAAACTTTAAGGTCACATTTTTAAAAGAGATTTCGTCAGTGGTGTTCTCTTTGATCGCGAATTTCCATGTACCATTTGGATCTAAGCCATTAAATACACTTTGAAAACCATTCACTTGTTCAATAGCGTAATATCCAATGTTAAATGGATAATATTCTGATTGAATGGATGCTGTATATTCATTAATCATTTCTAATGAGGTGTGGTCCCTGAATTTTATTTTGATCCAAATAGGATTAGTTTCAGTTGTTAAACCATTTGTGGGGAAAAAGTCTATATATGTTGAATTATCGGGTGCTGTTAATCTAAAATAATAGGTAGACAAATCTTTTTTACATGTATTGTCTCCAAGTTCAACTTCTACTTCGTTTAACACATATTGACCACTACTAGTTCCTAATGGTGTAGGAAGGCCAGATACAGATATATTTTTAACAAAACCAGTCCAAGTATCTCCTGAATCCCAACCTGTACTGCAGGTATTATCTGTTCCTGCAGCTGTTGCTGTAAAGTTAGGTAGTGTTGTAAAACTCCAAATCGTACCTTGCGTGGTACCTGGACATGCATTATTTGCATTTACTCTCCAATAGTAGGTTGTATTTGGTGCTAATGCACCCATCCCAAAATGGGCTAAGGTTTGTGCAGGAAAACTAGTTGTTGGAGGATTAGTCGTTTCTACAAGAACAGTATAGCTAGTAGCACCAGTTCCTGTCCATGTAAGGTTTACAGGCATAGGGGAAATTATAGAGCCATCTGCAGGGTTTGGTGTTGTAGGTGCTGGTGGTAATGCAGAAGCAATAGAAATGTTTACTAAATCATACGTTGAACAAGTTCCACTGTTCGCCGTTGTCCATTTCAAAATATTGTTACTTGGTACTGATAAACCAGTAACACCAGAATTAGCTGCAGTTGGCGTAGTGATAGTTCCTGTTCCAGATTGTACTTCCCATGTTCCAGTATATGGAGCTGTTACTTGTGCGGCAAGTGTAGTTGTAGATTGGTTGCAAATAGCTTGGTCTAGTCCAGCATTAGCAGTTGTGAACTGTGCCGGTGTTGCTGAATAATTTAATGCACGATCCCTTAAATATACAAGATAGGTATAAGGAATTCCAGCTGCACCAACATCTGTGTAACTTCCTGTTGAATTTGAACTCGATAGTACTGTCCAATTTCCAATAGAGGTATAAGAAGGTGTACTTGCATCTAAAAAACGTTGATTATTAATAGTGGGTAATGCAGTACCAGCAGGAGCTCTTAAAATAACTGCATCAACATAACCTTGATCATCTCCTGTTCCATTTGTCCATGAAAGCGTATTATCCGCTGAACCTGCGTTAACACAAAGATTTGAAGGACTGGAAGGAGCTGTAATGTCTGTTGTTTGATTTGTTGAGTAGTAAATCCAAAAATCATCACCATAATGTTTAAAACGTGAAGTGCTTGATGGATTAGTAGCCAAGTATCTTAAAAAGTATGTTTGTGCAGGTGTTGCTGCCGTCGTACCATTATTGGCTGTCATTCGTGTATAGTTATTTGCAGTTACAGTTATTGCTGTACCATTTATGCTTCCTCCGCTACCATTTCTGATTATTATTTGTTCAGTAGATCCTAATGTAGATGTGGTGCTTCCTACTACTATTCTTTTTGCCCAACCTATTGCATGTATGTAATAGGTAACACCATCTGAAGGAATTGTGATGGTTCTTCCAGTAAAATCAACACTTCGATTAATATTCCAAGCCCCACCATCGGTACCTAAGTCTATTTCAATATGATTTGTACCGCTTCGAGGACTTGTTACGGTAGCTGCAGAAACTGAACTATTCCTGGTAGTTGTTGCGTAGGTGCAATTACAAGCATTAGCCGTCCATCCACTAATATTAGCTGTTTCAAATCCAGGATTTATCTGTCCAATTGTAAACTTTGATATAAAAATGATTATCAAAAAGTTAAAATGATACAACTTTTGAAAATTGTTGTTTACTTTTTTTATAAATTCTTTTAAGAAATGATTTTTATTTAACATGGCTAAATCGATTTTTTAATTACACCAAATGTATGCTATTTGTTTTGCGCTTGTTCTTATTAACTATGATTAAATATCATCATCAAGACTAATTAACTATGGTGGTAACTATGAGACGAAGTTTTGTTTAAAATTTCCTTAATATCTTGATAATATTGTAATAATGTATATTTATTATTTTCTTTGGTGTAGGATTATGGTTATTAAATTTTTTAAGGTTATTTGTTGATAAACTTGTTAAAAACAATCATATTTAGGTGATAGAATCACTTTTATATTTGTCTCTTTAAATTTATTTAAGATATTTTTCCACTTAAAATTGCAGTCATTTTAGTTTTTTGACGGCAAAGTGTTATTTTCTTGAAGCACATTAGATAAATTATTTCTTTATTCAGTTTTACTTTATAGATAATGTGAATGGAATAAATAATTTGTTTTCTTAAAATAACTTTGTATTCAACTCTGTTTTATTTACTTTTGCAAATAAAAGATGAAAAACATTCTTCCTCTCTGTATTTTTATTTTATTCTCCTGTAATTCCCGCGATCCAAAAATGTGCGATTGCTTGGATGCTGGTGATAAATTGAACAAGTTCTCTTCCAAACTTTTGACCAAAGAAGCAAGTCAAAAAGATGTCGCTGAAATGAAAAAATTGAAAGCAGAGAAAGCTAAAAAATGTGCTGATTTTCAGATGATGAGTGGCGAGGAAATGTTGAAGAAAAAAGCAACTTGTACAGAATAATAGCTTAGTTATTTTGCCACAGATGCACAGATTCCTAGTTTAGTTCAATTGAAAAATAAATTGCACTGATATAATCAGCTAGCTGATTAATTTGTGACATTTTTACAAACTCGAATTATTAGTATTATTTGTGCATCTGACTTCGTCGCTGCATGCGCGGTGTGGCAAACAATTATTAGCAATAAATTTTAATCCATGGAAAAAATAAAAGTAGAAATTTGGTCAGACATTGTTTGTCCCTTTTGCTATATCGGAAAACGAAAATTCGAAGAAGCAGTCTCTCGTTTAGACTTAGCTGATAAACTAGAAATCGAATGGAAATCTTTCCAATTGGATCCAAGTACCGTTCCAAATTCAAGTGTTGACATCTACGATTATTTGGCTCAAAAATATGGAAAAGACCGCGCGTGGTCACTTGAAATGCACGATTCAGTTGTTGCCCAAGCGAAAGCGGTTGGTTTGGATTATAATTTCGAGAAAACCACAATCACAAATACTTTAAAAGCTCATCAACTTGCTCATTTGGCAAAAACAATTGGAAAAGGTGAAGCAATCGAAGAGGCGTTATTCAAAGCCTATTTCACAGAAGGAAAAAACCTTAACCAAACAGAAACCTTAATTCATATAGGGGAAGAGGTAGGTTTAAGTAAAGACGATATTGTTTATCATTTGGAAAAACAAACTTACTTTCCTCAAGTACAAAAAGATATTCAAGAGGCGCAAGAAATTGGAGTTCGCGGAGTACCGTTTTTTGTTTTCAATCGGAAATATGCAGTTTCTGGAGCACAAAATCCATCTGTTTTTGAAGATACGTTGAAAGAATTAATGAAAGGTGATTGAGGCTCTCGAAGTCACATTTTTATTCTCAACGTTTACTCTTCAAAAACAAATCGTAAATCATTCCATCAGACAAACCGATTTTAGGCACGAAAAACTGCTTCGCCTTCACTTTTTTCAAGATAAAAGCATAAATGTCCATCGCTGGAATGATAACATCTGCTCTGTCGGGTTTTAAATGATACAAATCCATTCGTTGCTCGATGGTCAAAATGCTCAAATCTGTGCGCAATTTAGTCATGTTTGCCAAGGAAATTGGTTTATCTTCCTGAGCTCCGAGCATTTTATGCACTTTATTGATATTTCCTCCTGTGGCATAAATTTCGTGTGGCACTTTCAAATCCACGTTTTTTGAAATCCATTTATCTAAATCGTTCCAAATTTCAGAATTGGTTTTTTCTTTCAGTAAACGCAAAGTTCCTAATTCAAAAGACTTGGCAGCTACTTTTTCTCCGTGTTCAAAAACAGAAATTTCTGTACTACCTCCACCAACATCAATTACCAAAAAGGGCTTCGATTTATCAAAATCTAACAAGAAAAAAGTTCCAAAAATTAAACGCGCTTCTTCGTCTCCAGAAATGACTTCAATTTCAATGCCTGTTTTTTCCAGAATTTGTGCAATAACATCTTCTTTGTTAGAAGCTTCTCGCATGGCTGAAGTTGCACAACAGCGTAAACTCTTTACTTTAAAAATCTCAGAAATCAGTTTAAATGCTTGTATTGTTTTGAGAAAATTGTCAAGTTTTTTGGGTGTAATTTTCCCCTTATCAAACACATCCTCTCCCAATCGTAACGGAATTCGTGTATAGGAAATTTTCTTTACGAAAGAGTGATTTCCTTCTTTGGTTACCTCACCAACTAAAAGTCGTGCGGCATTGGTTCCAATATCGATTGCTCCGAATTTCATTGATTCAAGCACAATTATAAATTCTCAAAAAAGTCGTTTCCTTTGTCATCCGTAATAATGAAGGCTGGGAAGTTTTTAATCGTAATTTTACGAATGGCTTCCATTCCTAATTCTTCAAAATCAACAACTTCCACAGCTGTAATATTTTCTTTTGCTAAAATGGCTGCTGGTCCTCCAATTGAACCCAAGTAAAAACCACCGTATTTGTTGCAGGCATTGGTAACATCTTTCGAACGATTTCCTTTTGCCAACATAATCATACTTCCTCCCACGCTTTGGAATTGGTCTACATAGGAATCCATTCGTCCTGCGGTTGTTGGTCCAAAACTTCCCGAAGGCATTCCTTCTGGTGTTTTTGCTGGTCCAGCGTAGTAAATAGGATGATTTTTAAAGTAGTCAGGCATTGGTTTTCCAGAATCGATAATTTCTTTGATTTTAGCGTGAGCCATATCTCGAGCAACAATCAAAGTTCCGTTTAATTTCAAACGTGTTTTGATAGGATATTTAGCCAATTCAGCTAATATTTCAGCCATCGGTTTATTCAAATCTATTTCAACTGGAGCTTCCAAATGAGGTGGATTTTCTGGCAATAATCTTCTTGGATTTTTTTCTAAATCTTCTAAAAACAACCCTTCTTTGGTGATTTTCGCTTTGATATTTCTATCCGCTGAACAAGATACGCCTAATCCAACTGGACAAGAAGCAGCGTGACGAGGCAAACGAATCACTCGTACATCATGTGTAAAGTATTTTCCTCCGAATTGCGCTCCAATCAAACTTTCTTGACAAATCAAATGCACGCGTTTTTCCCATTCTAAATCACGGAAAGCTTGGCCGTTCATGTTTCCTTCCGTTGGTAAACCATCAAAAT
>JBKCGI010000193.1:0-24752 GCA_046303515.1 Flavobacteriia bacterium
CGTATCAACTTTAAAATGCAAGCAACACAAACTATCAGCCCTTGTTTGTGAGGAACCACAAAATGGAAAAAACAGTAGCGAAGCAAAAAGATATATTACAAAATTTCTTTTCATAGGTTTCTCAAACACTAAATTACAACAATTTTTTAATAATTGCTAAATTATTTTTCTAAATGTTAAATTTATTCTGGGAGCATAAACCTTAGTCGATTTGGCAATTTGATGTTTCCAATAATGTTGCATCTCACCTCCCATTATTAACAAACTACCTTCTTGCAAATTAAATGCCAACTTTTCTTTCGTGAGAATATGCTTAAAATCAAAACGCCTTTCTGAACCAAAACTAAGGGAGGCTATCACGGGATTTTTACCCAATTCCTTTTCGTTATCTGAATGCCAGCCATTAGAATCTTTACCATCACGATATAAATTGGCTAAAACAGAATTAAATTCAAAACCAAAATCCTGCTCCAATTTTACTTTCAGACTTAATAAACTTGAAGTAAATGAATTAATTTTAAGTTTCTTACCAGAATAAGAATAATGCTGACCATTTTCGGAATAAAAGGCCTCTAAACGCGGTGTTTGATAGGTTTTCCCAAAAATTTTGATTTCACTTTCCTCCCAGTTTAGTTCTTGAAGAAAAATTTGATACAAACTTTGTGCTTCTTCCTTTGAAAAATAATCTTCAAAGTAAATATACCAGCCGTGTTGAATTTCTGTTTTATTTGAGATGTTTCTCAATTTCGACATGTAAACCAATTCCGCGAAGTGAATTACCTAAAGCAACAATATTTCCTTTTCCATCGATTAAAAAACCAGAAGGAATTGAATAAACACTGTATGCTTTTGATGCTAGATTATCTTTGTCCCAGCCGTGATTTGTCCAGCTTAGCTTATCGTCAGTGATTGCTTTCTTCCAAGGCTCTTCTGAACGATCCAAAGAAACAGAAAAAACTTCAAATCCTTTGGCATTTTTGAATTTTTTCTTTTTGTATTTGCCATAGGCTTCAACCACATTTGGATTTTCTTTTCGGCATGGTCCACACCAAGAGGCCCAAAAATCAATTAAAACCATTTTTCCTTTCAAAGAAGAAAGTTTTACCTTTTTACCTTGTGGATTAATCAATTCAATCTCTGGTGCTTTAGTGCCTACAGTTGGCTGTCCAGTAGGAACCAAACTACTTAGAACAAAAAAACTAATAATTGCAAATACACTTAAAATTCTCATCCGATTCTTCTTATATCAGCGCCCAAATTATTCAAACGAATATCAATATCTTGGTATCCTCTGTCAATTTGTTCGATGTTGTGAATAACACTTTTTCCTTTAGCCGATAATGCCGCAATTAACAAAGAAACTCCCGCACGAATATCTGGAGAAGTCATTGAAATTCCTTTTAAAGTATGTTTATTATCCATACCGATTACTGAAGCCCTGTGTGGATCACACAAAATACTTTGTGCTCCCATATCAATTAATTTATCAACGAAAAATAAGCGTGATTCAAACATTTTTTGATGAATCAAAACACTTCCTTTACATTGAGTGGCTACAACCAACACAATCGATAATAAATCTGGTGTAAATAAAGGCCAGGGACCATCGGCAATTGTCAACAGCGACCCATCTATAAATGTATCAATTTCGTATGAATCTTGAGCAGGAATGTAAATATCATCTCCTCTTCGTTCCAATTTTATACCTAATTTACGAAAAACATTAGGTATGATTCCCAAATTATCCCAACTCACATCTTTAATCGTAATTTCTGACTTTGTCATTGCTGCCAAACCAATAAAACTTCCGATTTCAATCATGTCAGGCAGAATTCTATGGAAACAACCACCCAATTCTTTTACACCTTCAATTTGTAATAAGTTAGATCCAATTCCTTCAATTTTGGCACCCATCGAATTCAACATCTTGCACAATTGTTGCAAATATGGTTCACAAGCGGCATTGTAAATTGTGGTTTTCCCCTCAGCCAAAACAGCTGCCATCAATATATTTGCTGTACCAGTTACCGAAGGCTCATCCAAATGAATGTAAGCACCTTTTAACTGTTTTGATTCAATCGAATAAAAATGTTCACCAGCATCGTAATTAAACTTAGCTCCCAATGTCGCTAATCCTTCAAAATGCGTATCTAATCTTCTACGTCCGATTTTATCTCCACCAGGTTTTGGAATATATCCTTTTCCGAAACGAGCCAATAATGGACCAACAATCATAATTGAACCTCTCAAAGAACCAGCACGCTTTTTGAAATCTTCCGTCTCCAAATAGGCCATATCAATATCCTTCGCTTGAAAAATAAAAGTCCCTTTTTCAACTTTTTCGGTTTTTACCCCCATCACTTGCAACAAGTTTATCAACTTATTTACATCAATAATGTCTGGAATGTTAGAAATCGTAACTTTATCTGGTGTCAATAAAACCGCACACAAAATTTGTAAGGCTTCATTTTTCGCTCCTTGCGGAGTCAATTCTCCTTTTAGAGGTTTACCTCCAATTATTTCAAAAGATGCCATAGTTTAGTACTTCTTTTTTATAAATTTTTTCTGATTTTGATTCTTGTTGTTGTTATTTTGATGCGTAAATTTTGCTCGTTTATTTGGCGTAAAACCAAAAGTTTTCAAAATTTGATTGGTTTGCATCAAGGAATCAGGATTTTCAAGAACTAATTCTCCGCCTGATAAATCTGACAATTGTTCTGCAATAACGGTATTTTCAACAGCATCATTATTGTAAGCCAAAAACTGCTTCTTCATAAAATTAGCCATTGCATTCATCATATATTCCTTCGCTTTAGGATCTGATTCTGCAGCAATTTCTTTGATAATATTTTCCGTATATTTTCCGTAATGACCGTATTTAATTTTACTTTTTGGATAAGTCATCAAATCGGGTTTTTCACTCAAAACTTCTTTACTCGGTTTTTCATATGGAGAATCTACATCTAAATTAAAATCAGACATCACAAACAAATGCGTCCATAATTTATGTTTAAAATCATCAACATCACGCAAATGAGGATTCAATTGTCCCATCACTTCAATGATTGCATTTGCAGCACGATTTCGCTCATCACGATTTTCAATTTTCATTGCATAGGCGATCATATTCTGAACATTTCTTCCGTATTCGGGAAGAATCATAAATTCTCTTTGCGTATTGTATTCCATGAATTTGTTTTGATGATGGTCAAAAGTAATTATTTTTTCTCTAATAAGCATACACAATATGCTTTGATTGCCAAACTTTCACCAAAAGAATCAACTTTTTCGTGCGTTGTAGCTTTTATTGAGATAACAGAAACATCACTTTTTAAGATTTCAGCGATAATTTCTTGCATTTCAGGTATATGGGGATTTAATTTCGGTTTTTCTAAGATCACCGTTGAATCTAAGTTCACCAATTGATAACCTTTCGCCTCTATAAGATTGTAAACATTTTGCAACAAAATCTTGCTATCAATTCCTTTGTATTGAGGGTCCGTATCAGAGAAATGGAATCCTATATCTCGCAAATTCAATGCTCCAAGTAATGCATCACATATTGCATGCAACAATACATCAGCATCAGAGTGACCAACCGCTCCAAAAAGGGAAGGAACTTCTTTCCCGCCAACCATTAATGTAAGTCCATCAGCTAAACGATGAACATCAATACCAAAACCAATTCTCATCAAACTATTGTGGGGCTGTAGGAGACTCTTCTTTACCTTTTGACCCTATATCAAATCTCAAGGTAAATCTCAAAGTATTTGCTAAGGGGTTTCCTTTGTATAAAGAAAGTAAGTAAGACATATCAATTTGCATAATATTGTATCTTAAACCAACCCCTGCATTAAAATATTGTCTAGCTCCTTTTGTCTTACTTTCATAGAAAAACCCTGTTCTAATTGCAAAGGTTTTATTATACCAATACTCTAGTCCAGTTGCAATATTGATTTCATTTAATTCTTCTTTCAAACGAGAATTTTTAACTATCTGATAATCTCCATTATCATTCTGAACTAAATTCCCAGAAGCATCTCTTTCAATTCTCCCTGGCGCATCATAGAAAGATTGCAACATAGCAGAAATGACTCCAATTTCGCTATTTCGACCAACTTCAACCCCTGTTGGCAAATCAGAGTAACCTGCTGAATTTGAAGTTAAAGCTGGAGTTGGAACTAATAATTTCTGTAAATCTAATGCAAAAGTAAATGAATTATATGCATCAATTTCCATATTATATGCAGTACCAATTTTTAAATTCATTGGAATGAAATCTCTTTCAAAATCACCAGAATAGGATACTTTATTTCCGATATTATTGATTGTCGCACCTAAAGAAAAAATACCATGTGTTTTTCCTAGTTTAAATTTATCGTCAACATAAATAAAAGACAAATCTGATGCACCTGCAATTCCTGCCTTAGTTGCAGCTCCTGCCACAGGTAAACCTCCCGTTAAATTTGAATAGGCAAACTTACCATTTAAACCAATACTCATTTTTGGAGATAACTTAAAAGCATATCCTCCAGTAATTTCAAATTCATTTGGTTTATCATTTCGAATAACTTGCCCTACTTGATCCGTGAAGGTAATTTCACCAAGACTAAAATACCTTAAAGCTCCAGTTATAGCATGACGAGAGCCGATTTTAGTATAACCAGAAACATAAGACAAATGAATATCATTAGTTAACTGTCTCAACCATGGTGTATAAGAAATACTAACCTCAGATTTTTTTTCAGCAAAGTTTAACATTGCAGTATTCCAAAAAATAGAACTTGAACTTGCACTTAAAGCTGTACCAACATCTCCCATTCCTCCTGATCTCGAATCTGGGGTAATACTCATAAATGGCAATGCTGTAGTAAGTGTATTGAGTTGAAGTTGATCGCTCGTTACATCTTCACCAAAACCTTGAGCTTTAGCTATGTTAATGAATGAAAAAACTGCAAAACAAACTACTAAAAAATTTTTAAACATAAGGAAATATTATATAGACAACAAATATACGTTGAAATTGCAAATTTATTGTTTTTTATTTTAAAATGACTAATTTTTCAATTTTTTCGGCTTTATTTCCTTCAGGATTTGTAACATTTAATTTATAAATATATACTCCTTTTGCTAATTGGTCACCAAAATCATCTCGCCCATCCCACGCAATTCCATCTGAACGGTAACATTCATTGTATGCTAAATGATTTATTGTTTTCACCAATTTACCCGACACAGTAAAAACTTGAATTTGAACTTCCAAGTTACTACATAATTGATTATGCTCAAAATAAAAAGAAGTCGATGTAGTGAAGGGATTTGGATAATTCAAGACATGTCTCAATTGAAAATCACCCACTTCTTGCACTTCAAATTCAATTACACTTTCTGAGGAATTGTTATTTACATCCCAAGCCTTAAATGTTAAAGTGTGAGGCCCAACTTCTAAATCATTAAACTTATACTTCACCGAACCAGACTGATAGGTGTCTAAATTTGCGTTGTAATAGTCATTTAAAACAATAGGATTAGCTGTATTATTATCCAAAACAGCCATTATATCATGTCCAATTCCATTTCCTACCGTATTGATTCCATTTTCATCAAATAAATTTACAATTAAAGTTGGAGAAACATCTGTCAAGCCACCACTTACAAATTGATCTGTGTTAAAATACATTTCGATTTCAGGACCTACAACATCATTCAATCCATTTGGATTTACTCCACCAACAATTACTCTTGATTCTTCTCCGCCTGCGTCATTATTTTCTGAATTTGCATAAAGTGAAATTTTGCCAAAACCATAATCATATCGAATATCTTTTGGTACAATAAATGTAAACTCAAATTTCCCATTCGTTACCGTTGCTTTGCCGCGATACAACATATTTTTTTGAGTTTCAAATTCTAAAACAGGAGATTTCTCATTTTGACCTAGTGTCTGAATTGTTTTCTTTTTATCAAAAATACTTGGTTGAATAATTCCATTAAAGTCACTCAAAATAACTCCATCAAAACCTTCAATATGTCCTTTTATTGTAACCTTAGACAAGGCCTCTAAGGTGTCTACATAAATATTTGGAGCAAATGAATTTATGCTATCAGTGACAACTTTATACATAGGTAAAGCTATTCTAATTGCTGGATCACCAATTAAATTAAAACTTCTTTTATTTGAACTAGAATTAGCTTGATTTTTTGTGAGCATCATTATCTCTCCAAATGTTTTTGGTCGATTATTTGCATCCCTAAGGAAAACATTTTTAAATAATTTATCACCAATACTTGTATTTACATTAAAATACACAGAACGAGTCGTTGTCATCAAAGCAATCGCTCCCCCCTTTGGATTTAAATATAAATATTCACCAGCTGACAACCTCTTTGGGTCGTCAAATTTTGTAAATTCACAAGTCGCTGATACAAACAAATTCAAATTACACATATTTGTCCAACTTTCAATTTGAGGTATGGTAATTACTCGTTCTTCTGCAGCACCAGCTTCACCTCCATGCCCATCGTAATTAATCAACAATGCTCCTCTTTGAACGCGATCAGTAATGGCATCATAAACATCAGGATATCTTTCACCACCAGCAGTAGTAACTTGCTGATATGAATCTAAATACAATTTATCTGCATTCATAGTTGAATGATTGGCATCCACATGATTTGATTGTGGCTCAACATCATTAATTATAAAATATCCATACTCTTCATCATCTGCAATTTGCACGAATTTATTTCTCCAATCTCCATATGAAGTGCAACTGTATGAACCATCTGTAGCGCAAGAACCAAAATCTGAATTCTGTAAACCTTTTTTCAAATATTGTACAACTTTATCAACCATTTCTGTAGCCTGTGAGGTAGCGGAAACTATCATCCTTCCTACTCCAATATCCATCATATCTGAAGATGAAATAGCTTCATTATCGTCAAGCAAACCGAAATAATCATCCGTTACCAAGGCATTGATATGATCCTCCGAATTATCCACTTGATAAGTAGGAACGAAATAATTATTACCACTAACTCTATCCTTTGGGTCGTAAGTACCATCACCAAACAATAATAAATTCAGAGGCATTTGACTAGCATCTCCATTTGCGCGATCATAAAACATTTTGGCAAACCATTTGATGGCCGTTGGATCTGTCATTCCGCTTGAAAACTCATTATAAACTTGTTCAGTCGTAACAACATGAGATGTTGTACCGTCAAAATCAAAATGCACTTGAGCCAAGCGATTTGCTCCTGCCAAGAAATCAGGATGGGTAACAATTAATAAGTCGGCAAAACCCAAACCATGAAGATTCTGTTGCTCTACTTTTTTGATAAAAGTCGGGGTGTAATAAGAACTATTGTCAGAAACAATAAACTCTCTCAAGGAATCTGTATTTACATTGAAGGAAAAAAGCCCTCCAAGCAAATTTCCATTAATAATTTTAGGTTCGCTTCTATCCGTAATATCCCAAACAAAATAAGTTGAATTCATATTAGAAATGGAAAACTTACCAATTTTACCTGCTCCAACACTTTGGAAGTCGCGAAATTTAAATTGTGGAGCAGTAAAGGTAAGATTGCAACGCGCATTCAACTCAACCTTATCTAAATAAGTTAAAATAGAAGCATTTGCTCGATTTACTTCTATTGTTAAACTTACATTTGAACTTGGATTTGCCAAACTAAACGAAATTTCCTTTCGAGAAAAATCAGTTGAAGTGGTTGGCAAGGAAGTTGATGCCAAAGTTTGAGAACCTGATTTAAAACTAATTGTACTACCTGACTCCGAACCGTCTGAGGCAAACGAACTAATAAAATCAACAGGGCTTGAATTTAAAATATTTGGAATAGAAAAATTAATAGTTTTGGTCAATTCTAAATCAAATAAATCACCATACCATCTCTGTCCTCCACCTACTAAACTAGCGCTATCAATTTCGTAAACTGAATAAAAATTATAAGAACTTACCAATTCTGTTTCTGCGGCATTTGTTGAAGCAATTTGACCAATTCTTTTTATCGGTTCACTTGAGCTTACCCTAATAAAATAGAAGGAATTGTCTGAATAGATATTTAAATCTCTTCTAAAAACAGCTCCAGTATTATTCCACTTATGAGGTCCGAAGGCATTAAACAAAAAATATTCATTTGACTCAAATTCCGCATCTCCATCTCCAACAAAACTTATTGCTAATTTGGCCAAGTCATCAACTCTTGGTTTGGAATTCAATTCTGCCAACTTACCACTTCCGTTTCCGTAAACATTAAGATGATTAGGATTTAAATTAGAAACGTCTATTCCGCAGCTTGCAAGAAAGTTAAAGTCTAATTTAAAAACACCATCATTTTTGACTGCAATTTTATACCATGAGCTTGCATTATCATTCAAAACTGATTCCGTAGCAAAACTTTTCTTAAAATTATTAGTAACTGTTACATAATTACTTTGCAATTCAACTTCAGTGATTTTATAAATTTTACCGTTCTCTTTAATAAAGGGAAACAATTCTAAATTAAAAAACGATTGACCTCTTGCCGAAACAGTCTTAAAATTATATGTCAAGGTATCACTAACAACTACATTAAAAATTTTAAAGTAGGTTAACACATCATTACCAATCTCTTGTTTCGAAACCAATTTTAATGAAGCATTATTTATTTTGTTTTTTGATATTTTTTGACTAAAGTAAAAAAGAGGTTTGTATTGTTCGAAATCCTGCCCCTTAATCTTTGGAATGGAAATTTTTTCCTCATTTATTAAAAATTCCAAATTTTTATCCCAATCAATAGAAATTTTTTCAACGTTTGATTGAGCATAAAAATCAAAAACGCTCAGAAAAATTACACTGCTTAAAATCAAACACTTACAAATATTATTACTAAAAACATTAAAAATTATCATATTACAAAGTTCGTTAATTAAACAATAATGCGCAATAAAAAACGTATTATTTTTTTGATTATTGCATTTTGATTTGCATATTTGTAACCAATTTGGAATAATTTCGTAATATTGTGAAATTTTTGGTCGCAATATGGCTTGTTATTAAAATTAACACACAAAGGCACGCATGAAAAGATTAAAGTATATATTTATTATGGTTGTGGGACTTGGTTCTACTAGTGAATTATTCGCTCAAGACCCAACCTTTACGCAATTTTATGCCAATCCGATTTACCTAAATCCTGCTTTTGCTGGATCAAGTGGTTGTCCTAGATTCAACATGAATTACAGAAACGAATGGCCTAGCTTATCAAGTAATTATGTTACTTACAGTGCATCTTATGATTCTTACTTTAAAGGAATTTCTGGTGGATTAGGAATAATTGCAACGCACGACCGTCAAGGTAGTGGAACAATTCAAACCTCTAATTTGGGTTTAATTTACTCATTTCACTTAAAATTTTCGCGTAAATTCTCTTTATTATTTGGAGCTAAAGCAAATTGGACACAAAAATTCTTAGATTGGGATAAATTAACTTTCGGCGATATGATCGATGAGAGAAAAGGATTTATATACAATACAGGAGATATTAGAAACAACGGATCAAAAGGCTTTTTTGATGCAGGTGCAGGTGTAGTTGGAATGTCAAAAAGATTTTTCTTTGGAGTTGCAGCTCATCATTTAAATATGCCTAATGAATCAATGTTAGACCAAGTTTCTAGAATGCCTATACGTTACACAGGACATTTTGGTGCTGATATCGTTATTAGTAACCGTTCTCGTTTTGAAACAAAAACTTCCATTATGCCAAATGTTATCTTTCAATATCAAAGAGGTTTTATGGAAACGAACATTGGAACATATATTAAACATGGAGCTTTTCAAGCTGGTGTATGGTATAGAAATAAAGATGCTTTTATTTTAACTGTTGGATTGAATACTGGTACTATGAGAATTGGTTATAGCTATGACGTTACAGTATCTAAATTAAACAACGGAGTTTCTGGTGGTTCCCACGAAGTATCTTTAGGGTTAAACTTAAAATGTAGAGACAAACAAGTAAGATATAACATGAATTCTTGTCCATCTTTCTAAATAAAATTCTATAAAAATAAAAAATAGTGTAACTTTTTTAATAATTCACGTTAAAGAAGTAAATTTGCAAACGAAAATGAAAACAAAAATAAATAACAACATGAAAATGCTTCGATTTTTTACAGTAGCAATCATAGGCTCATTGCTTCTTGCTTCTTGTTCGAATGAAACTTCATCATCTACAGGTTGGGATTACAACAACATGAGACAAGGTGGATTTCAAAAAATCCCATTTGTTGATCAGGAGACTGGACCAGGTTTGGTTTTAGTTGAGGGTGGTACATTTACAATGGGTAGAGCTGAACAAGATGTAATGTACGATTGGAATAATCGTCCTGCACGAGTAACAGTTTCATCCTTCTACATGGACCAAACAGAGGTTACAAATTTCCATTGGTTAGAGTACCTTTACTGGTTAGGAAGAGCATACCAAACGTATCCAATGATTTACAGAAATGCTTTACCTGATACATTAGCTTGGAGATCTCCACTAGGTTTCAATGAAAAGTTTGTAGATTATTACTTACGTCATCCTGCATACAGAGATTACCCTGTAGTTGGTGTTTCATGGGTTCAAGCAAACGATTACTGTAAATGGAGAACTGACCGTGTTAACGAGTATATCTTAATCCGTGAAGGCGTTTTAAAATTTGATCCTACTCAAGCACTTGAAGAAACATTTAATACTGAATCTTATTTAGCTAATCAATACCGTCAAAGTGAAATTATTCCTAATGGAGGTATGCAAGATTATGATCCATCTAAAGTAAATGGTAAAAAACCAGGTCAACGTATCGTGAAAATGGAAGATGGACTTCTATTACCAAGATACCGTCTACCAACTGAAGCTGAATGGGAATATGCTTCCTATGGTTTAATTGGAAACTTGGAGCCTGGAACAGAGAATATTTCTGAAAGAAGACAATATCCATGGGATGGTCACTTCGTAAGAAATGAAGACGATCAATTTAAAGGTTCTATCCGTGCAAACTTCGTTAGAGGACGAGGAGATTACATGGGGGTTGCTGGTCAATTAAATGATAATGCAGATGTAACTGCACCAGTTGAATCTTATTGGCCAAATGACTATGGTTTGTATAACATGGCTGGTAACGTATCTGAATGGGTATTAGACACATACAGACCTCTTACTTCTGAAGATTTTGACGAGTTCAGACCATTTAGAGGAAATGTTTTTACGACTAAATTATTGGATAATCAAGGTGTGATTTCAACTAAAAACGCTCAACTTCAGTACGACGTTCACGGAATGAAAGAATACATTAACGAGTTCGAAAGAGTTCGTTACCAAAGAGTTTCTGCAAGTAAACACGATCCAAATGATTCATTAATTGCTGGTTTGGAGAAAAATGTTGGCGCTAGAAACCCTGTGAAATTAGGTTATGAGCCAGATGCATATTATGTATCTCATAGTAAGAAAAAAGATACTTTAGAGTTAGCTGTAATCAGACAAATTAATCTAATTTTGGATCAAGCAATCAAATACAAAAATGATAAATTTGACATTGATGCAAACCAATTAGTTCAAGAGCAATTATTCGAAGGTATTTTTGTAGATGCAGTAAGAAATAGCCCAGACGAAGAATACGCTTTAGAAGTAATTACTTTATTACGTCAAGGATTTGCTGAGTTCATCATCAATACTCCAGGGAAATTGAAATATAGAAATGTAGTTGAAGAGGAAAACATTGGTCGTTTGAATTATAGAAAAGACGATTACAATGATTACTTAGATGGTGACATTGAAAGTTCAATTTACTACAACAGTGAGGATAGAAGAAATGCTATCAACCAAGCACAAAGAGATCCAAACTTAATTATGTACCAAAGTAAACATGAAGAGTTTAATTTAGAAGGTACAGATTTAAAACCAAGTGATAGAACTTCATGGCCAACAACTTTGATTTCAGATAAATCAAAAGTATACAAAGGTGGTTCTTGGAAAGACCGTGCATACTGGTTAGTTGGTGCAAATAGAAGATTCTTAGATGAAGATAAATCAATGAGTACCTTAGGTTTCCGTTGTGCAATGGATCGAGTTGGAAGTCCAATTGGATTAAGCGGTAAAAAATCTAGAAAAGTTCAACGAAGAGAAGAAAAAAGAAGATAATACTATTATCCAAATAATTTAAACCCATCAACATCTAGTTTGATGGGTTTTTTTATTTTTGTACTATGGAAAAATTATTTGATTTATTTTATGAATGCAAATCAGTTTGCACAGACACCAGAAAAATAACTCCTGATTGTTTATTTATTTGTCTTTCAGGTTCAAATTTTAATGGAAATACCTTTGCAAATCAAGCACTTGAACTAGGAGCAAAATATGTTATCATCGACGATAAACAATTTGCAAATTCAAGTGAAATTTATTTGGTTGACAATTGTTTGATTTTCCTTCAAAAATTGGCAAATTTCCATAGAAAAAAGTTTAATTTACCAGTG
The DNA here is from genome assembly GCA_046303515.1 of Flavobacteriia bacterium. Lineage (GTDB taxonomy): Bacteria > Bacteroidota > Bacteroidia > Flavobacteriales_D > Crocinitomicaceae > M2408. Next base: position 12,516 of record JBKCGI010000193.1, read on the forward strand.
ATTGGAATTACTGGAAGTAACGGAAAAACAAGTACGAAAGAACTCATTAATTGTGTTCTCAGCAAAAAATATAAGACTTTAGCCACAATAGGAAATTTAAATAATCACATTGGAGTTCCATTGACGCTATTAAACTTAAATAAAACCCATGAAATTGCAATCATCGAAATGGGAGCTAACAAATTTAAAGATATAGAAGAACTTTGTGAAATAGCTGAACCAAATTTCGGAATAATAACAAATATCGGGAAAGCCCATCTTGAAGGTTTTATCAATTTCGAAGGAGTTTTAAAAACAAAAACTGAATTATATCACTCTGTATCAACAAATAAAGGTGTCTTGTTCTTTAATTTAGATGATGAAATTTTAAAATCACATTTACCTAAAAACACCGAATCCTTTAGCTTTGGCACCGATAAAACCGCAGATATAGTTGGTGAACTTATCGGCTTAACTCCCTTTGTAAATTTAAAGTGGACTAGTAAAACTTTCCATTCTGAAGAACTTCAAACTGCAATGATTGGAAAATATAACTTTTATAATTTTCTTGCCGCAATTGCCTTTGGAAGCTACTTTAATGTGCCAAACGAGGCAATATCGGAAGCTATAACAGAATATCAACCAACAAATAACCGGTCACAAATTCAAAAAACAAAAAAAAACACACTTATTCTGGACGCTTACAATGCAAACCCAACAAGTATGCGATCAGCAATAGAAAGTTTTGCAATAATCGAAAATCACTCTAAAATAGCCATTCTTGGTGACATGTTTGAACTTGGATCTGAATCACAAAAGGAACATGAACAAATTGTCTCTATGATTGAAGATTTAAACATCAAAGCTTTTTTCGTAGGTAAAAGATTTTTCGAATCAAAAAACAAGGAAAATAATAAAATCAAATTCTTTGAAGACAAAATTATTTTTAAAGAATACCTAGATAAGAACGAGTTTTCCGATACCTTAATCCTGCTAAAAGGCTCGCGAGGAATTGGCTTGGAAGAACTTGTAGAAAAACTTTAATAATTTGTAGTGTAATTGATACAAATAAATTACTTTTACAGCTTTAATTCACAATAAAATGTCAGGACATCATAAAGTAACCGCTGCTGGAATTATTATTACAATTGGAATTGTTTTTGGAGATATAGGAACATCACCACTGTATGTATTTCAAGCGATTACAGAGCAAGGTAAAAATGTATCCAAAGATTTAATCTTAGGAGGATTATCTTGTGTAATTTGGACTTTAACACTTCTAGCAACAATCAAATATATTTACTTTGCACTAAATGCTGATAACAAAGGTGAAGGTGGAATTTTTGCTTTATACGCACTTTTAAAAGATAAAAAAGTAAAATGGATAATAATCCCTGCACTTATTGGTTGCGCCACCTTAATGGCAGACGGATTTATTACACCTGCAATTTCAATTTCATCAGCTGTTGAAGGATTAAATAATATTAATCCCGATTTACAAACCATGCCTATAGTTGTGGGAATAATCTTTGTCTTATTCCTCGTGCAACAGTTTGGAACTAATGTGATAGGAAAAGCTTTTGGACCAGTAATGCTAGTTTGGTTTGGGCTTCTAGCATATTTAGGAGTAGTAAATTTACAGCACAACCCTGAAGTTTTAAAAGCTTTTAACCCATATTATGCTTACAATTTAGTTGCTAACGTAGAAGGAGGATTTTGGGTACTTGGTGCAGTTTTTCTTTGTACAACTGGTGCAGAAGCTCTGTATTCTGATTTAGGGCATTGTGGAAAAGGGAATATCAGGATATCGTGGGGTGTTTTATCTGGAATATTGGTGTTAAACTATTTGGGCCAAGCCGCATTGTGTTTATCCCCAAATTTCGCACTTGATAAAGGCCAAACCATATTCTACAAAATGGTCACAACTGCATCCCATGATTTATTACCTTGGGCTGTCGGAATTGCTACGGCAGCAACCATTATCGCTTCTCAAGCTTTAATTACAGGTGTGTTTACCTTAATGAATGAGGCAATAAAATTGAAATTATGGACAAATTTAAAAGTAAAATATCCTACTGACCACCAAGGGCAAATTTATATTCCTTTTATCAACTGGTTTTTAATGGCTGGATGCTTAGCTGTAATCGCCGTTTTTCAAAAATCAGCTGCAATGGAATCTGCATACGGTTTAGCCATAACTGTAAATATGGTCATGACATCAATCTTACTTTGTTATTTATTAATGTTAAAATATAAAAAAGCAAAACTAGTTTATGTGTTAATTTTCACTGTCTTTCTAATTATTGAGTCGATATTTTTGTTTTCAAACTTAGGTAAAATAATGCATGGAGGTTGGTTTACTTTAGCTTTATCTATAGGGTTTTTTATTATGTTATTTTTCTATTATAAAGCAAGACTGCTTAGGAAAAGTATTACAGAATATGTTCCTATGGAAAAGGTAACTCCGCTTATGCTCGCTGTCAGAGAAGATAAATCGATTGCTTATGAAGCAACCAACTTGGTTTTCCCAACGCGAAGTGATTCTTGTAAAAAATTAGATTCCACAATTTTTTATTCGTTATTTAGAAAGAAACCTAGAAAAGCTCAAATTTATTGGTTTTTACATATCGACATTAAATCAGAACCTTGGGGTGTAAATTATTCTGTAAATGAAATCATCGACAAACATTGTTATTATGTTTCTTTACATTTAGGATTTAAAGAAGAACATCGCATTGAATACATGTTGTACAAAATTCAAAAAAACATGGTTGAAAAAGGCGAAATTACCAATGAAAGTGTTTTTGAATGTGTTAAAAATCAATTTCCACGACCTGATTTTAAATTTATCATGTTAAATTCTCGTGTTGCTACTGATAATAAATTAACTGCATTCCAAATTATGAGCATTAAAGTTTACCGTTTCATTAAATCTATTGGATTAACTCCAGCGGAAGATTTTGGTTTGGATAAAACAAATGTTGTTGTAGAATATGTACCAATTAGCATAACTAAGCGTTTCAATAAAAAAATGGTAGAAGATTACGAAGATTATTCTACACCAAATAATTAATTTTTTGGAATGATATTCGCTTGTATTTATCAAATAGGATTATGAAGATACTTGCACTTTTATTTTTTAGTACTTTAAGCATATTTAATTTTGCTCAAACAAATTTTTTAGGAGTTTGGCAAGGTATCATGCAAAAAGAAGGAGCCAAAGAAAGTGAAAGTACCATTTTTTATGTTTCAATTTCATCAGACGGGAAAGTACTTACAGGAAAATCGAGAGAAGAAGTTTATACTACTGAGTTCTATGCCGTACAAAATATCAAGGGAACAATTCTAAATAAAGGTATTGAATTCAAACAAAATGTTATTGTTAGTAAAAAAGCAAGTTCCAAAATAACATGGTGTTCTTCAGATTTCAAGGGAGAATATAACGATTCAACAGGGTATTTAAAAGGAACTTTCAAAAGCTCGACTTGCAAACGCTATCAAGGTACCTTTATTTTATATCGCTCTAAAGCCAAATTTTCAGAAGATGAAACTCCTTCACTTGGACATGCTTGGAGAGATGAATTTATAAATGATTTAAAATACAAAAGAAATGCTCCAGAAATAAGAGAAAAAGAAAGAGCAAATTTTAAATTCGAACCCATTTATTTTGATCACGACCAAACTGAAATCAAAGTGGAATTTCACGCATACCTCATCGAAATGATTCGAGTTGTTAATGGTCATTCTGATTTAAGAATTCAAGTTACTGGTCATACAGACTCAGACGGTTCAGATATTTACAATCAAGATTTATCTCGTAGAAGGGCGCTTTCGATTGAAAAGTTTTTCAAAGAAAATGGTTTGGAAATCAAAAAATTGAAGATTGATTTTAAAGGTGAAAACGAACCTATTGACAACAACAATACTCCCGACGGAAAAAAACGCAATCGTAGAGTTGATTTTAAATTTATTTAGACAAAAAAAAGCCATTTCAAAATCGAAACGGCTTCTAAAACTTTTATTAGCTTAAACCTTAATTTCTGTATAAAGTAGCTTTAATAGCGTCAATTAATCTTTTCACATTTGGCAAAGCCTCTTCAATTAAAGTTGGAGAAAAAGCAAATGGTGTATCTGTTTGTGTGACACGTTTCACAGGCGCATCTAAATAATCAAAAGCGTAATTTTGCAAATGGTAAGCAATTTCAGAAGAAATAGAAGCCAATGGCCAAGATTCTTCTAAAACAACACAACGATTTGTTTTCTTCACTGATTCCACAACACAATGGTAATCAATTGGACGAATAGTTCTTAAATCTATAATTTCAACTGAAATTCCCTCTTTTTCAAGTAATTCAGCTGCTTCGTAGGCAACTTTAATAATTTTACCAAAAGAAACTACGGTAACGTCCGTACCTTTTCTCTTGATATCAGCAACTCCAATTGGAATAATGTATTCGCCTTCTGGAATTTCACCTTTATCTCCATACATTTTTTCAGACTCCAAGAAAACAACAGGATCATTATCACGAATTGCTGCTTTCAATAAACCTTTCGCGTCATACGGATTTGAAGGAGTGATTACTTTCAAACCTGGTACATGAGAATAAAAAGCTTCAAAACTTTGAGAGTGCGTCGCAGCTAATTGTCCTGCAGTACCATTTCCTCCACGAAATACGATTGGGCAATTGTACTGACCTCCAGACATTTGCAACATTTTAGCAGCACTATTGATAATCTGATCTGCAGCAAGAATCGCAAAATTCCATGTCATAAACTCAACGATCGGTCTCAAACCATTCATTGAAGCTCCAACAGCAATTCCTGTAAAACCAAGTTCAGCAATTGGAGTGTCGATAACTCTCTTAGGACCAAACTCATCTAACATTCCTTGAGAAACTTTATATGCTCCGTTGTATTCAGCAACTTCTTCACCCATCAAAAAAACGCTTTCGTCTCTGCGCATTTCCTCAGTCATTGCTTCTCTAAGTGCTTCTCTAAATTGTACAGTTTTCATATTATATCCAATTTTAACCCAAAAGGGGACGCCAAAAGTAAGAAAAATTCAAACAAAATCATAAATTTTTAAATTGTTTTTAATTACTTTATTTAAAGTAGTGTAATTTTAACACTAAGATGTTTTTTAACGATTAAATTTTTAGAAAACGAAAAAACCAAAGAAAAATCTTTAATTGTCCTATTTAGTTCACTGTTTTCAGTAGAAATAATTCAATGAATTAAATAAAACTAATTTACGATAGATTGAAAATTAATTTATACTTTTGCCTAGTTTTTTTAACATAGAAATAATGAAAATACTTGTTTGTATTAGTAAGTCACCAGACACAACTTCAAAAATTGCATTCACAGATGGAAATACAAAATTTGATGAAAATGGTGTTCAATATATCGTGAATCCTTATGATGAGTGGTATGCATTAGTAAGAGCCTTAGAAATTAAAGAAGCTCAAGGAGGAAATGTAACTATCGTTACTGTAGGAAATGCTGCAGATGAAGCTGTAATCCGCAAGGCTTTAGCAATTGGAGCTGATGACGCAGTGCGTATTGATGCAGAACCAACAGATGCTTACTTTACTGCTTTTCAAATTGCAGAATATGCGAAAGCAAATCAATTTGATTTAGTTTTAACAGGTAAAGAAACAATCAATTACAATGGTTCTCAAGTTGCTGGTATGATTGCCGAAGCTTTAGATGTTCCTTTTGTTTCTCTTGCCACTAAGTTAGATGTGAATGGTTCGACTTTAAAATTAGAACAAGAAATTGTAGGTGGTATTCAAGTTGTTGAAGTTTCAACTCCAGCAGTTGTTAGTTGTGCAAAAGGTATGGCTGAGCAACGTATTCCAAACATGAGAGGAATTATGGCTGCAAGAACTAAACCTCTTCAAGTTGTTGCTCCAGTAGCATGCGACATGATGACATCTTACACGGCTTACACACTTCCAGAAGCGAAAAAAGCTTGTAGAATGTTTGATGCAAACCAAATGGATGAATTAGTCAATTTGTTACATACAGAAGCGAAAGTTATTTAATTTTAATCGATTATTCGACTGTTGGATTATTCGAGTGTTAGACACCATCCATAAATCTAAAGGTCGAGAAATCGAAAAATCTAATTGAAAAATATGAAAACATTAGTTTATATCAATAGCGATAACGGAATTTCTAAAGCATCTTTGGAAGCTGTTACGTACGCAAAAAAAATTGGAAGTGAAGTAATTGCTGTTTCTGGAGGAAACTCTTCTGACTTAGCAAAATTAGGTGAATACGGAGCTTCAAAAGTTTTGGTTGACCGTTCTGTAGTAAATGGAGACGCACAACAAATTACACGTTTAGTTGCAAATGCAGCCGAAAATACTGGTGCAGATTTAATTATCTTTTCTCATGACATTACTGCAAAAGCGGTGGCGCCACGTTTATCAGTTCGTATGAAAGCTGGTTTAATTTCTGGAGCAACTGCCTTACCTGAAACAAGTAACGGTTTTTCTTGCAAAGTAAATGTATTTTCAGGAAAAGCGTTTGGAACAGTAAGTGTAAACACTGCTAAAAAAATTATTTCTTTGTTGCCAAACTCTTTACAACCTGAAGTAAATGGTTCAGCATGTTCTGTTGAGGAATTTTCTTCCAACGCAGGTTCATCAGCAATAAAAGTATTAGAAACTAAGAAACCAGAAGGTGAAATTCCATTGCCAGAGGCTGAATTGGTTGTTTCTGCAGGAAGAGGATTGAAAGGTCCAGAAAACTGGGGAATTGTTGAAGACTTAGCAAATGCCTTGGGAGCAGCTACAGCTTGTTCTCGTCCAGTTGCTGATATTGGTTGGAGACCTCATCACGAACACGTAGGACAAACAGGTGTTGCAATTCGTCCAAATTTATACATTGCTGCAGGTATTTCTGGAGCAATTCAGCATTTAGCTGGAGTTAATGGATCTAAGGTAATAGTTGTTATCAATACAGATTCTGAAGCGCCATTTTTTAAGGCTGCAGATTATGGAGTTATTGGAGATGCTTTTGAAGTTTTACCTAAATTAACAGAAGCTGTAAAAAAATTCCATGCAGCGAATTAAGAAGTAGAAAAATAGTTACTATATTTACGAGAATTTTAATGGGGAAGTCACAAGCTTCCCTATTGATTTTATAAACATTTACAAGACGAATGGATAAAATAAAACTCGAAATTGCAGGATTATCATATAGTCAGACTCAATCTGGAGCATACGCATTAGTTTTAACCGAAGCTGGAGGAAAAAGAAGTTTACCGATTATCATTGGAGGATTTGAAGCGCAGGCAATTGCAATTGAGTTGGAAAAAATGACTCCAACTAGACCACTTACACATGATTTATTTAAAAGTTTTGCTCAATCTTTTGGCATTGAAGTAAAAGAAGTGGTGATTTACAACCTCAATGAAGGCATTTTTTACGCTAAATTAATTTGTGACCGCGATGGTCAAATCAGTGAAATTGATGCTCGAACTTCAGATGCTATTGCCTTAGGAGTTCGTTTCAAATGTCCAATTTTTACCTTTGAAAACATACTTGCTTCTGCAGGAATTGTCTATGATGAAAATGTGGAAGAAAACACAACAGAAAGTAAAAATGAAAATCCTGTTGTTAATGAAAACCCTCTTGCTGCGATGACAATCGAAGAACTAAATACTCATTTAGATGAAGCAATTGGGGACGAAGATTATGAAAAAGCTTCTAAAATAAGAGACGAAATCAACAAAAGACAATAAGTACTAAATCTAACTACTATGAACATCAAATTAAGGTTAGTTGCGATGAATTTTCTCCAATTTTTTATTTGGGGAGCATGGTTGATTACAATTGCAAATTATTGGTTTGGCACAAAAGGCTGGGGACCTGTTGAATTTTCAGCAATATTCACAACTTTAGGACTTTCTTCTCTTTTCATGCCTGCCTTAACCGGAATCATTGCTGACAGATGGGTTAATGCAGAGAGACTTTATGGAATTTTACACATTTTATCTGGTGCTGTAATTTTCTACATTCCGCAAATCAATGACCCAAACACTTTCTTTTGGTTCATGTTAATTGCTATGATATTCTACATGCCAACAATTGCCTTGTCGAATTCTGTGGCTTACAACACCTTAAAATCAAACAATTTTGATGTAATTAAGGTCTTCCCTCCTATTCGCGTTTGGGGAACTGTTGGTTTTATTGCGGCGATGTGGACAACAAACTTATCAGGAAGTAAATCTTCTGAATTTCAATTTTACATTTCAGCTACAGCATCTATTTTATTGGGATTGTATTCATTTACATTACCAGCCTGTTTACCGAACAGGAACCAAGAATCAAAAGGAATAGTAGAAAGTTTAGGTTTAAATGCCTTTAAATTGTTTAAGAATTCCAAAATGGCGATGTTCTTTATTTTTGCTATGTTTTTAGGAGCAGCCTTGCAATTAACAAATATGTATGGTGACCGTTTTGTTGATAATTTCAAAGAAGTTCCAAAATATGCAGATTTATTTGTGGTTAAATATTCTACCATAATCATGTCCATTTCTCAAGTTTCTGAAACCCTTTTCATTTTGGCAATCCCATTCTTCTTGAAACGTTTCGGAATCAAAAAAGTCATGTTAATCAGCATGGTTGCATGGGTTTTACGTTTTGGACTTTTAGCTTACGGAAATCCGGCTGAAGGCTTATGGATGATTATTGTTTCTTGTATCGTTTACGGAATGGCATTTGACTTCTTTAATGTATCCGGTTCGCTTTTTGTAGAGACACAAACTGATTCTAAAATTCGCTCTAGTGCGCAGGGTTTATTCATGATGATGGTGAATGGAATTGGGGCAATTATCGGAAGTTATACAAGTGGATACATCATTGAAAAATATTTCACAAACGCAAATGGATCTTTTCAATGGCAAGGAATCTGGTTGTCGTTTGCAATTTACGCAGCAATAATAGCTGTTTTATTCGCGATTTTCTTCAAACACAAACACGATCCAAGTGTTGAGTTGGATGTTAAACACTAAATTATATTTTTCAACATAAACTAAAAAAGGGATTTAAAATATTAAATCCCTTTTCTTTTGACGTTTTATTAGACTACATTTTCTCTAAAAATTCAGTTACATTTTTTTCAATTCGAGCTTGAATGTCTGTATTATCAGCTTTCACAAAAGTTTTACCTGAAATTTTTTCGTATAACTCAATGTATCTTTCTGTTATCGTTTCTACAAATGAATCCGGCATGAAAGGCATTTCTTGACCATCTAATCCTTGAAAACCGTTTTCAATTAACCACTGACGCACAAATTCTTTTGATAATTGTTTTTGCGCCTCACCTTTTGCTTGTCTTTCTTCATAACCTTCTGCATAAAAATAACGCGAAGAATCTGGCGTATGGATTTCATCAATCAAATAAACTTTACCGTTGTGAATTCCGAATTCATATTTGGTATCAACCAAAATCAACCCTTGTTTGGCAGCCATCTCTGTTCCACGTTGAAATAAAGCTCTCGTATATTTCTCCAATTGAATGTAGATTTCCTCAGGAACAACATTGTTAGCTATGATTGCTTCTCTAGAAATATCTTCATCATGTCCCTCCTCTGCTTTTGATGCTGGAGTAATTATTGGTTCAGGAAATTTATCGTTTTCTTTCATTCCCTCAGGTAAAACAACCCCACACAATTCTCTTTTACCTAAACTATATTCGCGAGCGCTGTGTCCAGCTAAATATCCACGAATAACCATTTCAACACGAATAGGTTCGCATTTTAGGCCGACAGCAACACAAGGATCTGGTGTTCCCACTAACCAATTTGGAACAATGTCTTTCGTTGCATCCAAAAACATGGTCGCAACTTGATTTAAAACTTGTCCTTTGTATGGAATTCCTTTAGGTAAAATATGGTCGAAAGCTGAAATGCGATCAGATGCCACCATGACAACTAAATCATTTTCTAAAAAATATACGTCTCGAACTTTACCTTTGTAAACTCCAGTTTGTTTTGGGAATTTGAAATCTGTTTGTGTGATGTTGTTCATGTTTCTTTGTTATATAATATCTTTATTTTTATTTTCTTTATCTTTTTCTTCTGCCTTTTCAAATGCATCAATGATTCTTTTCACCAAGGGATGTCTAATTACATCATGTTGATTTAAACGCACAATTCCGATTCCCTCAACATCTTTTAAGGCATCGAGGGCATAGGTCAAACCAGATTTTTGTTTTTTTGGTAAATCCACTTGGGACATATCCCCCGTAATGATAAAATTAGCTGTTTGTCCCATTCGAGTTAAAAACATTTTCATTTGCATCACAGTTGCATTTTGTGCTTCATCCAAAATTACAAATGCCTTATCTAGTGTTCTTCCGCGCATAAAAGCCAATGGTGCAATTTCAATAAAACCGTATTCAATCATGTCGGCCAATTTTTCTGGCGGAATCATATCCCTTAAGGCATCATACAAAGGCATCAAGTATGGATCTAATTTCTCTTTTAAATCTCCTGGTAAAAATCCTAAATTTTCGCCCGCTTCAACTGCAGGTCGAGTTAAAATAATTCGTTTGACTTCTTTATTCTTCAGCGCTCTAACAGCCAATGCAACTGCAGTATATGTTTTACCTGTACCTGCAGGACCAACAGCAAAAACCATATCGTTTTCGTTTACTGCTTGAACTAATTTGCGTTGATTTATTGTTTTAGCTTTGATTTTTACACCACTATTTCCGTGGACTAAAATCTCTGAACCATCTTCAAAATTCTTCGAACCTTCTTCTAACAATAATTGCTCAATTACGTTTTCATTTATCGTATTGAAACGGTGAAAATAATCTGTAATTTGATTGAATTTTTTCTCGAACAAATCAATAATTTCCTCTTCGCCTAGAACAGTTAAAGTGTTTCCTCGCGCTACAATTTTTAAAGTCGGATAATAAAGTGTGATTTTTTTTAGGAGCACATTATTCACTCCAAATAGTTCAACTGGATTAATACCTTTAATTTCAATCGTTTTTTCCAATAGAAAATGTAATTTATGTTAGAAATTATCAAAAATATTAAGAATAAAGCTTAATTTTGAGCAAAATTAGTAAATAATTTCGGCAAAAGGATAAAAAATGCAAATCATTACGCTAACTTCAGATTTAGGAATTACCGATCATTATGTTGCGGCAATAAAAGGCAGTATTTTATCTCAAGTTTCTGACGTGAATTTAGTCGATATAACGCATCACGTTAAAGCATTTGATATTGCTCAAGCTTCCTATTTTGTTAGAAATTGTTTTGAGAATTTTCCAGATGGTACAATCCATTTGATTGGCGTTGATTGTGAGCCAATTATCAACTTTGGTGCAAAAGAACATTCCAGTTTACCAGCAGTTTTATTATACAAAGGTCATTATTTTGTTTCGAATGATAATGGAATTTTCAGTTTGTTAGTTGGTGAAAATCAATTTGAAGAATTTTGGTATGTGGACGATGTTTTATCCAATCCAAATGCATTTTTGTTTCCATTGAAAAACATTTTGGTGCCGATTGTTTGCAAGATTGCACAAAAAATAGACATTAACACCTTCGCTTCCAAAGAAGAACGTTTCAACAGAAAAGTAACACAAAATCCAATTATCGAGAACAATCTGATAATTGGGAATGTGACTCATATTGACCATTATGGAAATTTAATTACAAATATTGATAAGGCATTATTTGAACGTTACGGAAAAGATATTCCATTCACAATTTTCTTCAGGAGAAAAGAATATTATATTGATGAAATTTCAAAAACATATTCAGAAGTACCAAACGGAGAAAAATTAGCGCTTTTCAATTCCAACGAATTATTGGAAATTGCCATAAACCGAGGAACAACTTCCCAACATGGAGGAGCAAACGCCTTGTTTGGTTTGGGTGTAGGAGATTCAATTCGTATTGAGTTTTCACCAAGAGGATCAAAGGAAACGCTCGAATCTCTATTTTAATTCAAGGAAAATATGATTACACGTATTGTAAAATTACACTTTCAGGAAGATAAAATTCAAGATTTTTTGACATTTTTCGAAGGTATTAAATGGAAGGTAGCCAAACAAGAGGATTGTTTTGGGATGAAATTATTACAAGACAAAAATCATCCTGAAATCGTTTTTACATATAGCAAGTGGAAAGACGAAAAAGCTTTAAATACCTATAGAGACTCTGAATTATTTGGACAAGTTTGGCCCACCATCAAACCTTGGTTCAAGGAAAAAGCAGAAGCTTGG
>JBKCGI010000194.1:0-13396 GCA_046303515.1 Flavobacteriia bacterium
AAATAAAATCATCACTTTGGCGATTTAAAATTAATCCCTTTTTAATTTCAATTGGAAAATTACATAAATCTCTACCTTTAACAAAATCTCAAAAGAGATTTTTCAACATCAAAGTTTTGTCGTTATTTGAAAAATACAAATGTCCGAGATAATTCATACAACAAGAATAGTGATTTTTATTTGAATTCGATTAAAAATAATTAATTTTGTAGCATGGAAGGAATTATCAAAACAAACAAAGGAGAAATGCGTGTAACATTTTACGAAAATGATGCACCAAATACAGTAGCTAATTTTGTTAAATTGGCAAAATCTGGTTTTTACAATGGCTTAACTTGGCATAGAGTTTTACCTGATTTCGTAATTCAAGGTGGATGTCCAAATGGAACAGGAGCTGGTGGTCCAGGATATAAAATTGATTGTGAATTAACAGGTGATAACCAATTTCATGACCGTGGTGTTTTGTCAATGGCTCACGCAGGAAGAAATACAGGAGGATCTCAATTTTTCGTATGTCATTCAAGAAGAAATACGGCGCATTTAGATCGCAACCACACGTGCTTTGGTAAAGTAATTGAGGGATTGGATGTAATTGATGCTATCCGTGAAGGTGATAAAATTGAATCTATCGAAATTATCGAAAATAACTAAAAATTTAGAACTTTAAAATAGTTGGAGGCTCCTTTTGGAGCCTTTTTTGTTAAATTGTTTTCGCTAGATATGCAACTTTATCGGTTTCAATAATATCTGGATTTTTAAGGATCCCCTCTTTATTATCTTTTTTTGTGTGTGTATTCCAAATGGCAACTTGAATACCATTTAGGTGTGCTTTTTCAATTTGGCTTTTTGAAACATCCCTTGTTGAAATGGTTATACCTGAATAATTGTTTTTTAATGCCATACTCAATCCTTCCTCAAAGCTTGGAGGGTATATGAAAAGGCGATAATTTGGTTTTTCGAGTTGGATCAGATTTAAAAATTGTTCGCTTTGAGATTCAATAAATACATTTTCCTGTAGATTAAATTTTTCTATCAGTGCTATTAAAGCATTTTTGAAACAATTTAAATACGCATCATTTACTGAGTTTGCGTAAAGTTTAATGTCAAAAGCAAAGGTAAATTTTGTTCCTTCAATATTTGAAAAAAGAGAATCTAAAGCGATAATTTTATAACTTAAGTTAGGTGTAACGATATACCTAGTATCTTGTAATTCTTGCCAAGTATAATTGTTTACTTTACCAGAAAAATTTGTTTTATAATTTAAATCTCCGTCATGAAAGGCAACCAAAACACTGTCTTTCGTCAATTGTAAATCCATTTCTGTACCATTCATATTTAGGTTTAAACATTTCAGAATACTTTCCGCTGAATTCATTGGGTAGGTATCGCCAACTCCCATTCCAGCATGTCCCAATTTAGAAATTTTATCTCCATTTAGGTTCGTAATCTCAAAATTTTCCTTCTTGCAAGAAATAACAAGAGAAAGAATAAAAAGAAAGGTGTAAATGTTTTTCATTGTTTGTTAGCTTAAAATATTTTTTTTCCAAATGAAAGTCCAAACCAAGGTCTAAATCCTTTTTCTTTTTCAAACATTGGAGTAAAAGCGATTTTATAAATCCAATTTTTGTTAGTTTCAAGGCGATATGCCAAAATAAAATGACCAGAAATTGAATTTTGCCTTTTTTTCTCAAAATCTTCTGCGACAGGAATACTAACGAAAGTCAAACCAGTTCCAAGTTCTATTTGATGTTTTTTACCATAATAATATGAAAAAGATAGAGGGAAAATCAATTCAGGGTTGAACTTTTCTTCAAAATCTATCCATTTGTAAGTTCCAAAGGCAATTCGATAAGAAAAATTACTTTTTTGTTTGTTGAAAAATTTATGTTCAAAATTTAGACTTGCATAACCGCCCAGACCTCCCAACTCGATCAAAACGGCTTTAGTTTTTAAACTATCGTTTTGTGCATTTATTCCATAAAAAGAACAGAGATAAAGAAATATCATAAAGTGTTTCATTTAAATTCTAATTTTGTTTGATGGTAAGTTATCTTAATTTCCTCTTTGCTGAAATTTGACAATTGAAATCCGATTAGGCGAATTGGTTTTTTTAGCGGTAAAACAGAATCGACTAAAGTATTTGTTGCCTGATGCAATTGATCTATATTTGTGAAATTCTCCTCAAAAGTATGCGATTTTGTATTAATTGTAAAATCGTTGTATTTTAATTTTAGTGTTAACGTCCTCGCTTTTTTCTCACTTTTGAAATATCTTTTCCAAAGGGATTCAGTTAATTTTGTCGCTTCGTTTTGAACGCTTGTTTGATCAAAAATTTCGTCAAAAATGGTGTGTTCAACTGCGATGCTTTTGCGCTCTGAAGAAGATTGAATTTCTCTGTTGTCAATTCCTCTTGCAATGTTGTAAAAATATTTTCCAGATTTCCCGAAATGACTTGTAAGAAACTCTAAACTTTTCTTTTTTAATTGTTTACCGTTTGGAATACCAAGTTCCATCATTTTGTCAGCTGTCACTTTTCCAACACCGAAAAAGCGTTGAATAGAGAGTTTATGTATGAATTCTAGCGCATCTTTTGGCTCAATGACAAAAAGTCCATTAGGTTTTTCTTGATCAGAAGCCATTTTGGCCAAAAATTTATTGTACGAAACTCCGGCGGATGCGATGAGGTTCAGTTCTGATTTGATATCATTTTTGATAGATTGAGCAATTAATGTTGCCGAGGTTGATCCAATTTGATTTTCAGTTCCATCTAAAAAGGCTTCATCCAAGGAAAGTGGTTCAATTTTATCAGTGTATCTTCGAAAGATTTTATGTATCTCTTGAGAAATTTCTTTATATCTTTCAAATCGTGGTCTGGCAAAAATTAAATCGGGGCAAAGTTTTGCTGCAACTTTTGAACTCATGGCCGATTTCACGTTGTATTTTCTTGCTTCATAGCTGGCTGCAGCAATCACTCCTCTTTCAGCATTACCTCCCACTGCTAGCGGCTTATTTCGATATTCAGGAAAATCCAATTGCTCAACAGAAGCAAAAAATGCATCCATGTCAATATGTATAATTTTTCGCTGATTCAAACTGATTAATTTATTTTTTCGTAATTTTACACAATATTATGTAATTTTCTTCTGAAATTGCGTTTAAGAATTATATTTTTGCTTTACTACATGAATAGAAGTTTCGTTTTATTGTTTTCTGTTTTCTCTATTTTAGTGTTGGCATCTTTTGTCAAGGAGAATACTACATACAAAACAAAGCCATTTTCTGTTGACCCAATAATTGCTGATTTTTTCAGTCCAAATGGTGATGGGCATAATGATTTTTTCATTATTCAAAATATCAATGAATTTCCAATAAATAAATTATTTGTTTTTAACCGTTGGGGAGAAAGTGTATATACTTCAGAGCCTTATAATAATGATTGGGATGGAACGCTAGGTAAGGAGAATCCACTTTTTGGTGATACCTTGCCAGAAGGATTGTACTTTTATCGTTTTGAATTTTATTCTGGGGATTTTCCTGATCAAGCAAGTGGTAAAATTATTTTGAAAAGATGAGGTTAGTTGTAGCACTTTTATTCATTTTTTCGCTTAATTTTTCATTCTCTCAAATGAAATTTAAGTTTAAGCAGTATATGCTTCATCAGACAATTTACAATCCTGGATATGTTGATGTAGAGACCAAATTTTCAGTAAATTCAATTTATAGAAGACAGTGGTTGCGAAAAGAAAATTTCCCTGAAGCATTTATGATGTATGGGCATTATAATTTTGATCGAAATCATGGTGTTGGTTTAATTTTGACGAATGATTTGATAAATAAATACAATCAATTCGAAATAGGAGCTAATTATGTATACAATATTCCAATTGGTAATTATAATTTGGGTCTTGGAGTAAAAGTTGGTTTTATTGAACAGAATTTAATTTACAACCAGCTTACATATTTTGATCCTGTTGAGCCAGTTCTTGCCGAGGGGAATTATACATCAAGATTTTTAAACATAGGGACTGGGATTTCGTTAACATCAAGAGATTTAAATATTCATATTGGTTTACCCCAATTGTTTGGAAATCGATTTATCAATCAAGATAATATTTACAATCTGAAATCGAATAATTTGTTTTTCAATGCGGGATACAAATATCATTATTCCGATTGGTTCGTTGTTTATCCAAATATGATGTTGTACGCTATTAAAGGCAGTAAATTTCATAGTTCATATAATGTTCATTTTTTGGCAAGTCAATTTATTTGGTTTGGAGGAGGTGTTGATTCTGAATTAACAGTAAATGCATCTTTGGGTGTGTTTTTGCAAAGTGGAATTCGTTTTGTTTATGCTGTAGATAACCGTTTTTTTCCGCGTAATCAAACTACTGGATTCTCGCATGAGGTTTCATTGAGTTATGCTAAAACCATCAAGGACAATCCTTTTAGCAAAAGAAGAATGGGTAGAGGAATGGGAGGAAGAAGACGTTTCGGGATTCGCTAATTTGATTCAAAAATGCAAAAACTACTTGCAATTCTTAAGTCCAATTTTAGTTATTTCATTAGTTTAATTCTTATACTTTTTGCAGTTAGAACTATTGAATTTTTTTCTGTTAATTTTATTGGAGAAGAAGCAGCAAAAGTTTCGTATTTACTTTCAGGTTTTTTAATTGATATTCTACTTGCTGTAATCATTTTTGCTTTAAGTGTTTTCGTACAAAGACTCCTTTTTATTTTTAAAATTAAACGGAATTTCGTTTTACCTTTCCTTTCATTATTCTTAATTACCTTAACATTTTCCCTTTTTATATATTTCAAAAGAGCCAATTTACCGCTCGATGAAACGGTTTATTTATTTACTTGGGATGAAATTATCATGATTGGTAATTTTGGAGAAAATGTAAGTTTCGGAACTGTAATTTTATACTTGGTTTTGATTTTCAGTTATTTCTTTGTTGCCAATAGATTAAATACAGTCAATTGGAATTTTAAATTATTGCAAATTACTAGTGTACTTTTGGTTCTAGGACTTTTTTTATCACCTTTTGTATATTATGTTTCGGACAATAAATCTGAAAGTGTTTTTGTGAATAATCGTTTGGTTTACTTTGTAGGAAAATCTTATTTCCATTTTAAGGAAGTTGGCGAGTTTAAAGTTTTTGATGAAATAGTTTCTTTGGAAGATTTTAAAGATTTAGATAAAAATTTTTTGAATCAGCCAAAATTGGATCAAGATTTTCCTTTGCTCCACAAGTTGTCTAGTGAGAGTGAGTTTGCAACTTTTTTCAATAAAAAATCAGAGCAGGCACCTAATGTTGTATTCCTAATTGTTGAAAGTTTAAGTAGTGATTTTATTGGTAAACATGCTAAAGAAACCGGAGATTTTATGCCTTTTTTGGATAGTTTAGCTCAAAAAAGTTTGTATTTTCCTAATTTCTTATCTACTTGTCAGCGCACATTTAATGTGTTGCCCGCAAGTTTGTCTTCAATTCCCAACTCCACGAGTGGAAAATTGACAACCACGGAAAAATTCACTCCACAAATGTCTTTGCCGATGTTGTTGGATAAAGCCTATTTTTCACGATTTTATTGTGGTGTAGATTTGTCATATACTAATATGGACAAATACGTAAGTAATTTGAATGTTGATTATTTAGTTGAAAATTGGTCACCAAAATATGCAAGAAAATTCTCTAAAAGACCAAATAATTGGGGTTATCCAGATGGTTTTTTGTATGAGAAATCTTGGGAGGATTTTGAAAAACAAAATTTAGCAAAAAAACCGCGTTTGGATGTATTTTTGACTATATCTTCTCACGATCCATTTTCTTTTCCTGAAGATGAAAAATATGTCAAAAAACTTAAAAGAAAATTGAAAAGCACAAAAATTTCTAAGGAAATCAAGGAACAACTTTTTAAAAATGAATACGTCATGGCTTCCTTTGCTTATACGGATGATGCCTTACGGTCCTATTTTCAAAAGGCTCGAAAAATGCCTGATTTTGACAACACAATTTTTGTTATTTACGGAGATCATGGTTGTCCCTTTTACGCTAGAAATCAATTGTCTAAGTTTAATGTTCCTTTAGTGATTTACTCCCCTTTATTAAAAGCAAATAAAACGATTTATTCTGTTTCTTCTCAATTGGATTTGGCGCCAACTTTAATCAATTTTTTGCGGACTTCATACAATTTGGATTTGCCGCAGGATGTTAGTTTTCTTGGTCGTGAATTAGATTTAACACAGCAGTTTCAGTCAAAACGGAGTCTTAGCTTATTGAGTGCTAATGGAGTAAATGAATCTGTTTTGATGCAAGATAAGATTCTGCTAAATGGACAATTATATCAAATTAATAAGAATTTTGATTTAAAAGAAATTGAAAGCGAGCATTTAAAAGGGACTTTTAAGAATCAACTTAAATTCTATGAAAAATTCTCTAAATACTGTTTTGTAAATCAGAAGATTGTTCCTCAAAAATTATATGCGCAATATGATTTAAAAAAGATAAATCATTCACTCAACTACATGTATTTGTGCACGAAAATGCAAACTTTTTCTGGAAATTCTGTCGATGCAAAAGAAATAAAAATGGGTGATTCATTTAGCTTGAATCCCAAAACTAAAATGCTTAAATTAATTTGTGATGTGGATTGTTTTGTTGCAAAGGAATCTGATATTAAGCAAATCCCTAGAATGATCTTGATGGTTGAAAATAAAGCTAAAAATTCAAATGTTCCAGTAGCTAGAAAGGTAGCTTTTGCCTATCACGTGGAAGAATTTAAACCAAATGCGTTTAACAAAGTTCGTTTTGAAATTGAACTTGATTTGAGCAAGTATAAAACGCTAAGTAAAGAGAATGTTCTTAGGTTTTACATCGATAATTTGGACGCAAAAAGCCTAAAATTGAGAAATGCGAAATCAGTTTTTTACTCCCTCTGAGTTTGATTTCATCAAAGAGTAAACAATTCCAATTGTTAAACATCCTAAAATTACACCTAAAGAAACCATTGCTGAAATGGGAAACCATTTGGCAAGAATCATTTTTAAACCAACAAACAACAAGATTGCAATCAATGAAAAGTTGATGTACTGGAATTTATCCATCATTCCAGAAAGGAAAAAGAATAAATTTCGCAAACCTAAAATTGCAAAGATATTAGAGGTGAAAACGATAAATGGATCTTTCGTAACTGAGAAAATGGCAGGAATGGAATCTACGGCAAACAGTATGTCTGAAAATTCAACAACAATCAAACAAGCAAATAAAGCGGTTGCAACACGTTTACCATTTTCTTTGATGAAGTATTTACCGTTCTGAACATCCCAATTAATAGGATATACTTTAGATAACATTTTTACAGCAAAACTTTCTCTGAAATCAGTTTCTTCGTCATCAGATTTCAACATTTTTAGGGCTGAATAAATTAATATCCCGCCAAAAACATACATTGCCCATTCAAATTGTTGTACGAAAGCTGTACCAAGAACAATCATAATCAAACGGAAAAATACCGCTCCGATGATTCCCCAAAACAAAATTTTATGTTGAAATTTCCCTTCAATTTTGAAATAAGAGAAAATCAAAGCAATCACAAAAATATTGTCTAAACTCAAACTTTCTTCAATAAAATAGCCCGTGTAGAATTCAAACATCGCTTTCGAAGCGTCTGTGTTTTTGGGATTAATTCCCATGATTTGATTGTCATATAGGTAGTAAATCACACCACCAAAACAAAGAGCCAAAACAACCCAAACGGCCGTCCAAGCGATTGATTCTTTGATGTTTACTTTTTTGTCAGCTTTATGAAAAATACCTAAATCTAAGGCTAATAAACCAAAAATTACTAAGATGAAAATTACCCAAACCATGTTTTGAAATTGAGTGCAAAAATAGTAAGAAAAATTGGGAATTATATTCGATTTTTATTATTCAGGGCCATAATTAAAAATAACTTTGTAGCTGAAAGGATAAAATTCATATTCCAAACCTAGTTTGTATACTAGAGAAAATAAATCATCCCTGCTAAAAACATTATAAAAAGCAAATTCATCTCTGAAATCATTACTATCGAACCTAGACTTTTTCTTGATTCCATTGATGTAGCCGTTATTTTCGATTGAATCAATTTTATTTAAATCATTTTTAAACAAGGAATCAAGCAGACAGTTAATTTTTTGATTATTTACCTTTTCATCAAAAAATTGGTCATTATATTTTGAATAATAGGGACTATTAAGTTTTTCAATTTTTATTAATTTTTTTTTATCTTCTTTACTAAGGGTCAGTGGCAAACAAAAATCAGCACTGAACTGATAGACTTGATATTCTATCGCTTGATTTTCCTTTTTTAATGGTTCACAAAAAATTCGAGTGCTAAAAAGGGGGAATAATGATTTTTCATTTTCATATACGTATATTTGAAGATCTCTTTCGTAATGTATTTCGCTGGACAAAGAATTAGTATCTTTAATCCCACTTGGGTATTTAGTTAAATTATAGCTGCAAAAATAATCTTTGTCCTTTATTCTTATTTTTTTTCCTTTATTATTTTGTTGCCTCAAATTATTCAAAGAGTCATTTTTTAATATGCTTTTGATATTTTTTTATTTTGACCATGCTCCTCTTTCCAATAATATTCCCTAAAGTTAAAAAAGGTAGATTGAGGTGGGATATAATAAATATTTTTTTTAAATCTATCTTTATAAATACTGTTGAAGTTTGATGAATCGAGGTATTTATCAGTTACGAAATGCGAAATTTTTATATATTTCTTTTTTCTAGTTATTTCAATCGGATTATCAAAATAATATAATCTTTTTAAATTAAAAATGCTAACATTTAAGAAGGTGTAATTGATTGAATCAGCGCGAATTAGAAACTTATTTTTAAAAAGTATATATCCTAAAGAGTCTTCTTCATAGCTGTATACATCAAGTAAATTGTGAACTGTATATTTACGATTTTTTTTAATGTATAAATTACTAGATGCATCTATATAGTAAGTTTTAGTGCAGCCGAATGTGAAAATTGTAAATAAAAATATATACAAGACTTGTTTCTTATTCATTTAACTTGATTTTTAGGTGAAGATAGGAATTATTTAAATTTTAGCCAAAAAAATATTGTAAATTTGTATCTATGGATTTTCAACTCGTTTCAGATTTTTCGCCAACTGGAGACCAACCAGAAGCAATCAAACAATTGGTGCAAGGAATTCGCGACAATGTGCAACACCAAACATTATTGGGAGTTACGGGTAGTGGAAAAACCTTTACGGTTGCTAATGTAATCAAGGAAATTAACCGACCAACTTTGATTTTATCGCACAACAAAACCTTGGCGGCGCAATTGTATGGAGAGTTTAAACAATTTTTTCCTGAAAATTCTGTGGAATATTTTGTTTCCTATTACGATTATTACCAACCAGAAGCTTATTTGCCCGTAACAGATACCTTTATTGAAAAAGATTTACAAATCAATGATGAGTTAGAGAAATTGAGACTTTCAGCAACTTCAGCCTTACTTTCGGGGAGAAAAGATGTGATTGTTGTTTCTTCTGTTTCTTGTATTTACGGTATTGGAAATCCAAATGAATTTGCGAATAGTATCATCGCGATTGAAAAAGGAATGACTATTTCTCGCAACAAATTTTTGCATCGTTTGGTGGAGAATTTGTATTCCAGAGCAGTTGAAGATTTCAAACGAGGAACTTTTCGTGTGAAAGGCGATACGATTGACATTTATTTGGCTTATGCCGATTATGCTTTGCGAGTGGAGTTTTGGGGCGATGACATAGAAGCCATTTATACGATTGATCCAATCAATAATTCACGCTTAGAAACTTTAGAGAACATCAATATTTATCCAGCGAATATCTTTGTTTCGAGTCCAGAAACGCAATTGCAAGCCTTGAATCATATAGGTGAGGACATGGTCAAGCAAGTCGAAGCTTTCAAGCGTGAAGGGAAAATCATGGAGGCAAAACGTTTGGAAGAGCGAGTTTCATACGATATGGAAATGATTCGAGAATTGGGATATTGCTCGGGAATTGAGAATTATTCGCGTTATTTTGATCAGCGTTTGCCAGGAACGAGACCTTTCTGCTTGATTGATTATTTTCCTGATGATTTTTTGTTTGTGATTGATGAAAGTCACGTGACGATGCCGCAAATTCGGGCAATGTACGGTGGAGATCGAGCTCGTAAAATAAATTTAGTCGATTACGGTTTCCGTTTACAAGCGGCCATGGATAATCGTCCTTTGAAATTTGAGGAATTTGAAACTTTGATTCATCAAGCGATTTACGTTTCGGCAACTCCAGCGGTTTACGAATTGGAAAAATCAGAAGGAGTTGTGGTGGAACAATTAATTCGTCCGACGGGTTTGTTGGATCCGATAATTGAAGTGCGACCAAGTATCAACCAAATTGACGATTTAATTGAAGAAATTCAAAAACGCAGGGATTTGGATGAGCGTGTTTTGGTGACAACTTTGACCAAACGAATGGCGGAAGAATTGCAAAAATATTTAGATAAATTGGGCGTTCCTTGTCGTTACATTCACAGTGAAGTGGACACGATTGAACGAGTGGAGATTTTACGTCAATTGCGTTTAGGAGAATTTGATGTTTTGATTGGAGTGAATTTATTGCGAGAAGGATTGGATTTACCAGAAGTCTCTTTGGTTGCGATTTTGGATGCCGACAAAGAAGGATTTTTGCGTGACGAGCGTTCTTTGGTTCAAACTACTGGTCGTGCCGCTCGAAATGTCAACGGGATGGTGATTATGTATGCAGATAAAGTCACAAAATCGATGGAACGGACGATTGACGAAACCAGTCGTAGAAGGTCTATGCAAATTGCCTATAACGAAGAACACGGTTTGGTTCCGACAGCATTAAATAAATCGAAAGACAAAATTCTCGAATCCACAAAAGTGGCTGATGGAGATCCTGCAACACGCGTTTACAAAGAAGAATTTGGTGAACGACCAAACATCGCCGCTGATCCTGTGGTGAAATATATGTCTGACGAGCAACTGATAAAACTCATCGATTCCACCAAAAAACAAATGGAAAAAGCCGCCAAAGACTTAGATTTTATTGAAGCAGCAAGATTGCGAGACGAAATGCGCGAATTGGAGAAACTAGTGAAGAAATAGATTTTTTTAAGACTCCAGCGGAGTCGCAACTGTAAAACTATAAAAAGCACTAAAAATCTGACTCCAGCGGAGTCACAACTGTAAAACTGATAAATCACAAAAAAATCTGACTCTAGCGGAGTCACACCGACAATTGATTTTCAAGTATGCTCAAAATTCTCAGTTAAACTGATTTACCAATCAAGAACGGTAAATTTTATTTTTGAATTAGAATTTTATTTCGTAACTTGCCAAATAAAAAACTGTTTTATGAAACATTTTTTACTGCTATTTTTTGTTCTTTCTTCGCTTCAGACTGCTTTTACGCAAATTGATAGTTCGTTTTGTTACACAAAAAATAGTCAGGGAATTGAAAGTTTGCGCTGGTATTATTCTTACGATAAGTATTTTTCTTATAGAACATTTGATAATGAAGTAATTCAACTGGATCAATATCATTCAAACTTTATTCATTCAATAAAAAAACATGAAAATGGAAGTTTTATTGTTGAATTTAAAGAAACAACCAATCTTAGTGATCGAACATTGGTAAATAGTTTGATTAAATCAGATTTAAATTTTGATCTTTCTTATCTAGTTTGTAATTCTCAAAAAATATCTGACCTTGAAGCCTCGAGTCAAACTGACGATTTGATTTTAGTCATCTTCAATAATTTGCCTTTGCAGGGAAATGATATCATTGATTTTATGAATCGGAATGATTTAGAATTAACTTCTGCTCCAAATCCATTGTTAAACGACACGCTTCGTTGGACTTATGGCTTTAGAATAAATAGAGATTCTTTGGTAAACTTAACCTCTATCGATGTTGCAAGACGGATTCATGAACGTGAAAATGGTTTTACATATCAAGTAGAACCAAACTTATATTTCTTAGGTGAATTATTTCCAATTGTAGTTTTTACACCTATTGATTCTTTTTATTCTAATTTTTATCCCAATCCAAGTATAGGGAAAATAAATATTGTAACGGAAGAAAATTCAAATTCTAAACTTGTTGTAGAAGATAATACTGCCAGAAAAATAGAAGAAAGACCTTTACTTACTGCAAAAACAGAACTTGATTATTCTCATTTAAAATCTGGAATTTATTATTTTTCATTATTCAAGAATGGGCAACTCGTTGATAAGAAGAAATTAGTTTTTGAATAAAACTTTATATCGATGGGAACTCATAACTCCCACTTCATTTCGGCAAGCTCAATACATCGCGACTTCGCTCAGTGTCCGTTACTCATAACTCCTAACTAAAAACTCCTAACTAAAAACTCCTAACTAAAAACTCCTAACTAAAAACTCCTAACTAAAAACTCCTAACTAAAAACTATCTAAGTTCTCCCAAATCCCTCATGAACACTTTTTAGTGACTTCATCACCTCATCGTATTCCATTTCTTTTTCAAATTCAAAAAACAAATGTCCTTGCGTTAAAATTTGATAGGAAGTGTTGAGTTCAAAAAGCTCGCGATAAGTTTTCAGTTGTTCAGGATTATTTTTCGCTTTTCTTTTGTTACGCTTCCACAAACGTAAATTTGCTAAGTAAATAAACTTAAAAAACAAGAAATAGAGTAGGATGGAAGTCCCGTTTTGTTCACAATCGTGACTTTTTACCAACTTAAATCCTGCTAGTTTTGCTAAAGTTCGTAAGCGACTAGCTCCAATTAGGAATAAGTGACCAAAATAGATGTCATTTTCGGTGTCAGGACTATTCATCCAAACACTATCAAATTCATTTGGAGGCATTATTTTTTTGAAATGTTCACTTTCACTCAGAAAATAACTCATCCGTGAGCGCAAACCCGAATAATTTGGAGTTGTAATAATTAATTTTCCACCTGGTTTTAAAACCCGATTAAATTCAGTCAGAACCTTAAATTGATCTGAAAAATGTTCAATTCCTTCTTGACAAATCAAAAAATCAGCGGTGTTTTTTTCTACAGGAATTCCTTTTAAGATATCCGCATATGCACAACTTAAATCATCGACTTTAAAATACTGCGGAAAAATATCGAAAGGAAGTGTTTTTGCTCCAATTTGATGCAGGTATTCTGAAGTAAAACCATTTCCTGCAGGAACATCAATAACTGTTTTAGAAACAAAATTTTCTTTGTTTTCTTCCAGGGCTTCTGCCAAATCAATGAACCAGGGTTGGTTTGATTCTTGAATAGAGGGTGATGCGTCTCCGGAAATTTTTCCATTTGAAGAATTGGACAGTACATCAAAGTCTGTTCC
>JBKCGI010000195.1:0-9967 GCA_046303515.1 Flavobacteriia bacterium
TGAATTTCCTTACTATTTATCAATGGAATAAGCATAAAACCATTTTCCAAAAGTATTGGTTCAATTTGCGAAGAATTATTCTTTATTTCCCATTCTGGAACATAATTTTGTTTGAAAAGTAGGAAGCAATTTTTCTCGGAATTTATAATGTTTGTACAAGTAAAATTTTGATTATCGGAGAATTTTAATTTCAAATTACTGTATTTTACTTCCTTAAATCTTTTATTTTCATCAAATGCAACAATTGAAAACAAAGGGAGTTTGCTGATTTCTGCTTCTGAAATACGGAATTTACTTTTACTCTGATTGCTTAATTTAAGTGGGTTGTACCAATTTTGACTGAATTGTTTGAGGTAAAATGTTTTCCCCTGCCAAGAAAAATCAAGATAATCTCGCCAAGCATTTTGTTCATTTTCTTGATGTTTTAGGTCAATTTGAGGATAGTTTTTTGCTTGATAATCAATTTTTTTGTTGGTAAATTCAACATTTACTGGGTGGAAAACACTTTGAGGAGCACTTGTGAAGGCTACAAAAAGAAGTTCAATGCCCCAAAAAAGAAACAAAATCTTAAAAATATTCACCTCTTTTTTGAAAGTGACATAAAGGAAAATTGCAATACTTAAAACTGAAAAGATTATTAAGTTGACAAATATTCTCGAAGAAAGGTCAAAGTCTGAAAGGAAATTTTGCTTAAAAATATATTTCAGCGCAAACTGTATTTGATCTATATTTATTTTAGAGGAAATGGATAGTGCTCCAACACTAAAAATTAATATAAATGATAAAAGAATTATTTGAATATGTTTCTTTGTAATTGATTGCTTAATTTTTATTTTTTCAAGAATAATACCTGAAACAAGTAGAATGAAAAATATAAAAAACAGTCTAAAAAGTGTTGGGTACCGGAACAAATCTAATAAAGGGAGATGGGAAATAAGTTTTCTAAATGGAAAAGTGTCTCCCATTGAACATAGCAGAAAAAATAAAGCCAAAAGGAATAAGAGGACAAGCTTTTTATTTTGAATTAGAATTTTCGGGTTCAAAACTATTATTAGTATTGGAATTGTTCCTAAATAACTTGAAAAAGTTCCAAATTCTATTTCGTTAATATTGTATATCCCTGATGAAAAAGGTAGGATTATTGCTAGAATTCCATTCCATGGAGTTGCTCCAACAGAAATGTTAAAAATGGAATCTTGTAAATTTGAACTTGATCGGTTAAATAGTGGGAAAATTTCTATTGCTGCATGAAGTAAGGGAAGTGAAAGCAAGAAAATCAGCACCAAGCCAAGAATGAGTTTTAGGCTTATTTTTCGTCTTTCCTTCCAAGTGTTTAGCTTAATGACTTTGTAAATAATAAATGCAAAAAGCAGATATATAACCACAAAGAAGATCGCCAAATATCCTCCTGAAAAGAGAAAAAATGATGTTAAAGTAAATTTTAGAATTGTCCTGAATTTATTTTCTTCAAAGAGTATGTTGAGGTAGTGAAAGACCCAAGGCATCCAAGCAGCGCTGATGATCCAAGAAATGTGTTGCGCATTTCCAAGCATGAAACCTGAAAACATGTAACTTAATCCTAATAAAAATCTTATTTTATGAGATTTTACGAATTTATTGGAAAAGGTATAAAATCCTAGACCGGCGATAAAAACATGAAAGATGTACTCGTAGTTTAGAGCATTTAGGTTATACGATCCATTCAAGAAACCAAAAATCCAAGAAATGGGATACCATGTCATGCTGTCACCATGCTGGGGAAAACCGTTCACATGATAGGGATTCCAAAGAGGTAAATTTGCATTGTAAAGTTCTTCAACGATAAAATGCTTCCAAGGCATCCATAGGTCGAAAGCGTCCCAATTTAAGCTGCTTTCACCTAAAAATAATGGTGCGAAAATGATTAAAATGCAAATGAAATAAGAAGTTACAACCGCTAAATCTGGATTTTTGGAGGCGAAATTTAGGATTTTTTTCATATTAGAAATTAGTTTTCTCCATCACATAATCCTCCATTAAATAACCATGGCCAATTTCAATATCTTCTGATTTAACATTTTCAAAACCAAGCTTTTCGTAAAAATGTATGGCTTTATTAAATCGATTGACGTTAAGTGTTAACTTATTTAATTTTAGTTCTTTAGCGCGCATTTGTGCGTATAAAATTAATTTTTCACCGATTCCTTTACCTTGTTGATTTGGAAGAATATAGAGTTTATGAATTTTCAGTTCTGATTGAGCTTTGTAATTTGGCTCAATCCCCATAAATCCGATTGGAATAGCGTGTTCCGTGAATAAGTAAAATTCATGATTGTTCTGAAGTTGCGTTAGTAGGGCAGTTTCAGAATACATCATTTCCATCATATATGACAATTGTTCCTTACTGAGAATTTCGCCAAAAGCAACAGGCCAAGTTATTTCAGCGATTTTACGAACTTCTATCAATTCATCTGCAGATATTCTACGGATTGCCATTTTAATCTTTTACAAATTTTTGTTGATAAATTCTACCTTCAGCCTGAACTTGAATAATATACATTCCAGTAGGTAAATTACTGATGTTAATCTGATTGTTGATGTATTTAACTTGAAACTCTTTTCCAGCCAAATCAAATATTTTCATGGAATTGATTTTGATTTCTTGTGGAAAATCCAGGATAATAAAATCACAACTTGGATTCGGAGAAATTGTGAAAATGGAGTTAGATTTTAATTCTTCAGTTCCTAAAAACGTTAAAGCCATTTGCACTGCTGCGTATGCATTTATTTTTCCAGCTCCCCATCTTACACTTCCTTCTGCAGGAATTACACCGGTAAAATTATCTGTTCGGGCAGTTTCTTTTATTATCATTTTAATTTGTTCGGCTGACAGGTAAGGGTTTGCATCTAAAATTAAAGCCACAATTCCTGTTACCATTGGTCCAGACATGGATGTCCCAGAAATTTTCGCAAAAGGATAAGTTCTACCGTTAAAATCAACTGTTGCTACTGGACTAAAACTTGCATCTGTAAAAGATGAAAAAGAGGACCCGATATTAACTCCTGGTGCAGAAATGTCTGGTTTTACGCGTTCATCTAAAGTAGGTCCAAAACTTGAAAAATTGGCAATGGCACCGCCTAAAGAACCATTTCCTTGAGGATATTGTGTTGCATATGCTGCTACAGCAATTGTTGAATTTGTACATGCAGGCTCACTGATACCGTACTGCGTATTTCCCCCAATAGTTCCCGATCCAATATTTGTAAAAGGCATTCCCCAATTTCCAACATCTGTAGTCAATTCTGTTACATTCCAGCAGTGAACTAAGCCGTCAGTAGCTTTAACTCGCATGACAATTCTTAAGGCTGTATTGGTATTTTTTACTCTAAATCTAGTATGAGGTCTGCTATTTTGGGGATTAGCATTTTCGCAACTTACATTGAAAAAAATTGTATCGTTACCTGTAACAAGCATGGAGTCAATATAATTACTTGTTGTAGCAGTTGAATACAGTGGAGATTCAACTAATAAAAGATTTGAAGAATTATATACTTGGATTGACGTTGAAAATTCTTTCGTTGGTTCTCCCCAAAGTGTCAGCGATTGACCATACATATATTGATTTGCCGTATAATCGTAAAAGTCAATTTTCGATTTTAATTCATCGTTGTTAAATGTTTTAGATAGATGGAAGTTTACATTTCCATTATTTCCGGCAGAGGACACAAATACAACACCAAGCGCTGAATAGGAATCAATTGCTTGACTAAGAAGTGAAGTACCATCCAAATTTCCGATATGGTGTAAGCCCCAACTTTGATTGATAACCAACCTTTTACCATCTTGAATGGCTTTTTGATACATCCATTCGTAAGCATCTAAAACAGATCCAGCATCAATTAAAAATGTTGCCATTAAATATTGTGCTTCAAAAGCAACTCCTCTATATGCTGTACCACCTCCAGAACCTCCGCATATTCCAGCCACGTGACTTCCATGATAAGCGTAGCTGTAAATGTTTGAAGTGTCAGATTGAGCATTTAAAAGTTCAGTTTCTGTGTCAAATTCTGTTCCGTAGGAAAATGCGCTTGGAGCAGGTCCGCTGGTTTTATATTGATCCCAAGCTGCAGCGATTCGTGTTTGAGTTAAAAGTGTATCGTAAAAATTTGGGTGGGTATAATCAAATCCCCAATCGCAAATTCCGATGTAAACATTTTTCCCAGTATACGCTTCAGGAAGGTTAATTCCTTTTTGAACACTGTCTGCTCGGATATCCTTGATTGCTTTATCCAAAGTAGGTCTAATTTTTCCTGTAATTTCAATGAAGTTGATTCCAGGTAAAGTGTAAATTTGGTTTAAATTATCTAAAGGAACTTTTAATGAAACGATTGAATTGATTTTTCCACCTACCAAAACACCCAAATTTTCAAGTTGAATTTTTGAAAAGCTTTGATTAGTTTCAGCTAGAACAGATACGAAATATTTGCCATTGATTTTATTTACTGGAAATTGATTGCTTATTTGATTAATTATTTCTGGATTTCCTTTTGCATTTAAATAGGATTTTTCAAGATTTTGTAAATCAATCCTTGTTACGTTTGAATAATTTGTTTGAGCAAACAATAAGCTAAAACTAAGGCTAAAAAAAGATAATATAAAATATTTCATCATTATAATGTATTTAAAACTGAATTAAGTTTGGAAAAGAAAAACATAAAAAGAAGTCTAAAAATTCCAAGTACAACAAAAACGATCCAAGTTTGTGGACCAAATATACTATCCAAAATTACTAAAATTAAACAAGATAATAACATGGCAATTGGAGAAATAATAATTTGAGAAACAGTTTCATACAAACCAGCAAATTTTCTAATTTCTTTTGATTTATTTGATTTTGAAACATAATTAATAAGCAGATTTATGAAGTATTTGATTCCTATGATGTAGAAAATCAAGGCATATGATTTACCAAAAAGTTGCTCCAATTTATGAATTGTTTCGCCTTCTAAGTAAATTCCACTTGTGCTTAAAATTTCTATAGATTTAAACTGATATGCATTGTCTTTTAAAAATGCGACTAAAAATTCAATAGTAATTTGATTCAGTAATAAAATGAAAAAGGAGGCTACTAACAAGACTGTAAAGGAAGCAAAAATTGAAGTATACATTCCTTTAAAAAATCTATTCAATAAACTAATGCCTTTATTTTCCTTGATGTATTCAAAGGTGTTAAAAATGATAAAAAACAGAGCAAAAACCATTGCCATAATTGTACTTTCATATACAAACACAAAAATTACATCGCCAGGATCAGCTTTGCCAAAATTGACTAAAATTGCAGTTATTGCTATGAAAGAAATCATATCAATTCCAAAATTTATTCGTTTTCCAACATTTTCAGTCATAATCTTGGATTTATATGATTGAATAAAATGATCCTTCTTCACTCATTTCCATTTGGATAATTTTCCAATAAACGAAAAGTGAAAGCAATTGGTCTACTTGAATTTTAGGAATAGTATTTAAGCGATAAAGTTGGCTTAAGGTTCGTCTTTCGTTGGATAATGTTTTTAAAAAATCCAACTCTTCTTTGCCAAAATGCTGTGGTTTTGGTAAACCTTTTTTTTCTAGATTCCAGACTTTTAGTAGTATTTTGTTTGCTAAAAGCGTGTGGTCATCTTTTCGAATGTAAATTTTCCACTTTCCTTCTTCATCAAGGGCAGTATGGTTTCTGTCTAGATTTTTTTCAACTTGAATTTCGAGTACCAAACGAAAATCTTCTTGCCAAATTTTAGATTCAAATTTCACTTCCGGTTTGCAATATAATTTTGCAGCTCCTTCAATCATATGGAATTCCTCCTCAGGATTTATTCCAGCGATTTTACCATTGTCTTTTACTCCAATTAGTAATTTTCCTCCATCAGAATTGGCAAAAGCGGCTAATGTTCGGGCAATTTTTTTCTGATCATCAATTCTGAATTTGAAGTCCAGTGTTTGGTGTTCGCCTTGTTTGATTAAATCTTTTAAAGTGCTTTCCATTGGAAAACAAAAATAAGAAAAAATAATAGATTATTTTGCCCAAATATCCCAGGCCTTTAATGCTTGTTCTTTGAGCATTGAATATCCATTCAAAATCATTGCGCCTTTCGCTTCGGCTTCTTTAAGAAGCATTGTTTTTTCTGGATTATAAATTAAATCCACTACAAAATGATTTTGAGTGAGAAATTCTGTTGGAAAATCAGGTTTTTCAGTAACATTTGGAAATGTTCCAATTGGCGTGCAGTTTACAATCATTTTGCAAGCATTCACCATGTTTTCATTAATCTCCGAATAGGAAAATTGATCCTCAGCTTGCGGATTTCTACTGATAAAAATCACATTTAAACCAATTTGTTTCAATACATATGCAATTGCCTTTGATGCGCCACCTGTACCCAGAATCATTGCTCGTTCATGGCGATTATCTAAGAAAGGTTTGATGGATTGTTGAAAGCCAAAAGCATCCGTATTGTGACCAATTGTTTTGCCATTTATAAAGGAAACTGTATTTACTGCTCCAATGGCTTTGGCTTCTGGACTTAGTTCGTCTAAATATGTAATAATACTTTCTTTGTAAGGAATAGTAACATTTAAACCATTAAAATTTCCATTTTCTAGAATTTGCTTAATTTCAGAAATATCTGGAATTTCAATGTTTTCGTATGAATGAGTTAGATTGTTTTTTTCAAAATAATCTGAAAAAAAAGTCTTTGAAAAGGAGTAATCTAATCGTTTTCCTATTAAACCAAATTTAGGCATTTTTCTTGTTCATTTTAGATTTCACGAAGCTTATTAGCATAGGTAAAACGGAAATGAAAATGATAATGAGTACTACTTTTTCTAAATTTTCTTCGACCCACTTTATTTGACCTAAAAAATATCCAGCAAATGTCATACTGAAAATCCATAAAACTCCTCCCATGATATCAAACAAAAGGAATTTACGGTAATTCATTTTCCCAATTCCAGCGGCAAATGGAGTAAATGTTCTCACAATAGGTACAAATCTAGCCATGATAATTGCAAAAACACCACGTTTATCAAAAAATGCTTCTGTTTGTTTCAAATAATCAGGTTTAACTAATTGTCGCCCTCTAATTTTCCATTCAAAAATTCGGAGACCAACTTTTCTTCCAATCCAATAGTTTATATTATCACCCAAAATGGCGGCAACAACTAAAAGACTTAAAATTAAAGCAATATTTAATTGACCTTTCGCAGCAAACATACCTGCCGTAAAAAGTAGCGAATCTCCTGGTAGAAATGGCATAATAACTAAACCAGTTTCAATAAATATAACGCAAAAAAGCACTATGTATATTGCGCTTTGATATTCCTTCACAATCCACTCGAAATCGAGGTCGATGAGGTGTTTGAATAATTCAATCATTTTATTCGATGTCTAAACTTGGATCGATGTCAGCTTTCCATCCTAAAAGTCCACCTTCTAAAATCGTTACATGCGGAAAGGCAAATTCATTTTCCAATAAGTCTGCTACAGGAATTGCACGACGTCCACTTCTGCAAATAACAATAATTTCTTTTTCTTTTGGGAAAGTTG
Source organism: Flavobacteriia bacterium (assembly GCA_046303515.1). Taxonomy (GTDB): domain Bacteria; phylum Bacteroidota; class Bacteroidia; order Flavobacteriales_D; family Crocinitomicaceae; genus M2408. The sequence continues at coordinate 7,581 of JBKCGI010000195.1, forward strand.
AAGCTTTATCTGCAACTTCACCCATCGGAACGTGCTCTGAAGGAATATGTGCTGTTTCGCGCTCGTAATCTTCTCTAATATCTAATAAAAATAGATTTTCGTTAGCATCTATTTTTTGTTTTAATTCTGTGGCGTTGATATTTTTCAATGTATTTAATTTTGTCGCAAAAATAGTGAATTTGATTTAAATAATTAATTATAAACTTAAATTTGACTTGAATTCTTCAATTTTTTTTTGAAATAATTTAAACAAATAAATCCAAAGGATTCATTTCTAATAATTGTTGCCATGTAATTCCGCTTTGGAAGTTTAAAGGTCCGATTCTGTAAAATCCATTTACCTTAAAGTTACTTTGAAAAAGTTCGAAGTGTTTGGCAGTTTGCATGGAAGTTTTTACTTCCAAGGCAATTATTTTCTTTTTGTATTCTAAAACAAAATCAATTTCGGCATTTCCATTTTTCCAATAATAAATTTTGAGTCCATTTGGTTTGTAAGTCATCAAATAAGCTCCAATTGCGGATTCAACCATTCTTCCCCAAAGTGCCTTATCCTGCTGTGTTTCTTCGAAAGTTAAATGGTTATAGGCATTCATTAACGCCATATTATAGGTTTGAAATTTTGGACTTGAGCTTCTTTTTCTGCTTACATCTCCAGCAAATTTTTCTAGACCGCAAAGCATTCCTGCACTATCAAGTAAATCTAAATAGTGGGATAATGTAGTGGTGTTTCCTGCATCTTGTAATTGACCTAATAATTTTGTGAATGAAAGTAACTGACCGCTGTATTGTGTTCCTAATTCAAATAGTTTTTTCAGTAAAGCAGGTTTATCTACACGTGTAAGCATGAGAATGTCTTTCGAAATCACCGTTTCAATCAAAGAGTCTTTGATGTAGTTTTTCCAACGTTCTTCGTCTTTGTAAATACTCATTGCTCCTGGATACGCACCAAAATAAACGTATTCTTCAGGTGTTAAATCAAAAGCTTCTTTCATTTCTGAATAACGCCAATGTGTCATTTGAATCAACTCAAATCTTCCCGCCAACGATTCTGTTAAACCTTGCTGGATCAGTAAACGTGACGAGCCAAGTAACACCAATTTAATAGGGTAAGGACTAGCGCGATTTACATCCCAAAGATTTTTAATAATTTCACTCCAATTTGTAATTTTTTGAATTTCATCAATAGCAAGAATGATTGATTCCTTATGTTTGTTTGCGTCTATTTGGGCATTATTCCACTGCTCTAAAATCCAAACACCAGTTGTATTTAAAATTGAATCACTTGAAACATAAATTGAATTAGGGAATTCATCTAAAATCTGCCTTACAGTAGTTGTTTTACCTATTTGTCTTGGCCCAACTAAAACTTGAATCAAAGGATTTTCTTCCTTTAAGCGGTTTTTAATATCGCTAATTTGGTAACGCTCTATGATTTTTTTCTGCTTCATTTCGTACTGATAGAATACAAATGTACAATTAATTTTTAAATTTAGTAAATTAAATTTATATATTTAGTAATATTAGTTGTTGTATTGAGTAAAATTAATATTTTTATTGAGTAAAATTATTTATTAGTTAAAATTTTTGATTTAAAACATTGATAAACAGATTTTTGTAAATTAATTAAAAAAATATTTTTAAGCTTGTTTTGAGTGAAGTTTGATAGTGTCAACTGAAATTTTGAAATAAAATAAAATTCAAAACCATAAAAAAACCACCAAACTTTCGAATGGTGGTTTCTAAAATTTATTTTTAAGTAAGATTAAGCTTCAGCAGATGGAGCTTGTTCTTCTTTACGTTCTGGTTTTGGTAACAAAACTTTACGAGATAATTTCCATTTTTTAGTTTTAGGATCTCTTCCCATTACTTTGAAACGAACTAAATCTCCTTCTTTACAAACGTCTTCCATCTTAGCAACCTTCTCCCAAGAGAATTCTGAAATATGGATCAACCCGTCCGTTCCCGGAAGAATCTCAACGAAACATCCAAAATCTTTTACAGATTTCACTTTTCCTTCGTATTCAGCTCCTTCTTCCACCTGTGGAGGGAAAGCGATCGCTTTGATACGACGAACGGCTTCTTTCATATCGTCTGCATTGTTAGAAAGGATCTGAACTCGTCCTTCTCCATTTTCCAATTCTTCAAGTGTAATGGTAGTGTTCGTTTCCTTCTGCATTGCCTGGATGATCTTTCCTCCAGGTCCGATGATCGCACCGATCATTTCGTTCGGAACATTGAATGCTTCGATACGTGGAGTCTGAGGCTTCAATTCTGCATTTGGTTTAGCGATCGTTTCAGTGATCTTACCAAGGATATGAAGACGTCCTGCTCTCGCCTGCTCCAATGCCTGAATCAAAACTTCGTAAGGAAGGCCATCAACCTTGATA
>JBKCGI010000196.1:0-10415 GCA_046303515.1 Flavobacteriia bacterium
GTCTCATAGTGATTAACACATAGTTTTATTGTTTTTGGTTAAGGACTTGGTTTGAGAATTAAAATGGTTTTTTGGTTTACATCTTTTTAACATTCTTAAATCAAGTCTTTTTTTGTTTTATAAAAACTAATAACTACTAACCAATAACCAATAACTACTAACTAATAACTACTAACTCTCTCACCCTCCTTTTCTAACAGTTTGATATCCCTTTTTTTTCAAAAGCTCGATTACCTTATCTCGAAAATTGCCTTGAATAATAATTTCACCGTCTTTAACTGTCCCTCCTACTCCACATTTGGATTTAAGCATTTTACCCAAATCTTTCAAATCTTCTTCTAAACCAACAAAACCTTCAATTAAAGTCACTTCTTTGCCTGCACGCTGCTTTTTATCAATTGAAACATATAGTTTTTGTTGCTGATTAGGTAATGTTTCCTGCTCCTCCTGCTCTTCTTGTTCGTATTGAAAATTAGGATTTGTAGAATAGACAACGTTTACCAGATTTTTATTCTTTTTGCTCATCTCTCAAGATTTTCTGTAAAATTAAAATAAATAATATGAAATAATTATTCAAAATTGTGAATTATTTTCATATTCTTCAATCCAACTGAAGTTCTTTTCATAAATCTTCAATTTATTAGTTTGTATAAATTTGATGAAGGCTAAAGCTATTGGACTAAGTTTTTTATCTTTCAACCAAATCAATCTCCATTGCGAACGCACTCTCATTTGAACATCTGGTATAATTTCAAGCTCGTTTAGTTTCAATTCATTTTTAACGCTGACAAGAGAAAGCATCGAATAACCTAAACCGGCTATCACAGCTTGTTTCACCGCTTCATTTGAAGTTAGTTCCATTTTAATTTTAGGCGAATAATTGATTAAATCAAAATGCCTTTGCATAACAATACGGGTACCAGATCCTTCCTCTCGATAAATAAGTTGATACTCTTCAGTTTTATTTTTCTTGGTTATTGAACTTGGGCCAATCAAATAGAGGGGATTTTTCATCAAAATCTCTTCTTCAAATTCGGTATCATTTGGCAAAACTGAGACTAACGCAAAATCAATTTCATAATTAATTAAATCAGAAATTACCTGCTTTCGGTTAGAAACATCTAATTTCAAATCTATTTTTTGATTCAAGTTTAAAAAATCCTTGAGATAAAATGGCATGATGTATTTTCCTGTTGAAACTGTCGAAATCTTTAATTTACCGGATAGTACACCATTGAATGAATCTAATTCATACTTAAAATCTTCAACCTTTTGTAATATTTCCCGAGCTTGCTTATAGAATACCTGACCAAAATCAGAAATAAAAATTTGCTTTCCACGCGTTTCAATTAGCGGAGTTTCGAAATTTTCTTGTAACTTTTTTAATTGTATCGAAATCGCAGGCTGCGTTAAATCCAGAGCAATTGAAGCCTTTGTAATACTTTTATTTTCTACAACCGAACAAAATAATTGTAATTGTCTCAAATTAAAATCCATAATTTATTTTTATGTTAATCATTACAAATATAAATATTATTTAATATTAAACAGCTTTATATTTGTCAGGAATCTAAAAATATAATTATTATGGAAAAGCCAATTAAAAACAGAAAAGCCATCAATTACCTTTTAATTTTATTGATTGTAGGTCTTATTGCTTTAGTTCCTTTTGTTTTTTACAATGAATTTAAGCAAACTATTTTACCATTATTTCTTGATTTTGCTGCTCATCATTATTTTATTGTTGCTTTTGTACTTTTAATGCTGATTTTGTTCATCGTCAGGTATTCTTTTAAAAAAAAAGGAACATTAACAAATGAAAGTACGGTAGAGGAGAGTTTAAGCCAAAAGAGTCGTCCGATCAAAAATATTGAAATTGAAAAAATAATATTTTCAGAAGTAGATGTATTAGCGGATAACGATTCAAAAAACAAACGTATGAAAGAAATTTTATTATCCTTGAGGTTAGGACTTTTATTCAGAAAAAGAGTTACAATATTCTTCAAAGACTTCACAAACAACCTTAAAATTAGTGATTTAATAATCAAAAAGAAGGACGGTAAAATTATGTTAAAAGGAGGCGGATTTATTCCGATAAGAAGTATATATAAGATTGAAGTTTCTAAGTAATTCTAAATCTTTTATTTTTTAACCATTTAAAAAACTTAAATCATGAAAAATTCAATCATCATTATTTCTCTCGTAGTTGGAAGTTTATTTTGCAGTTGCACTGTTATCAGACCAGGCCAAGTTGGTGTGAAACAAAAATTGGGCAAATTATCTCCTAGAAGTCACACACAAGGACCTGTATGGTACAATCCTTTCACAACTAAGGTAATAAAAACGAATATTCAAATTAATGATATAGAACTTTCTCTAAGTTTACCTAGTAAAGAAGGCTTAAGTGTTGTTGCTCAAATATCTATTTTGTATAGAATTGAACAGGAAAGTGTTTCCAAAGTAATTAAAAACATTGGTCCTGACTATGAAAACATCATTTCAAATGTTTTCCGTTCAGCTTCAGCTGATGTTTGTTCTAATTATTTTGCAAAAGATATGCATTCAGGAATGCGTTCTGAAATTGAAGACTCAATCAGGTCCAAAATGGCAAACAATTTAGATGATAAAGGTATCGTTGTTGAGGCCGTTTTAATGAAGAGTATTCAACTGCCAAATGGTTTAGCTAAATCCATCGAGGAAAAACTACAAGCCGAACAAGATGCCATGCGTATGATATTTATTTTGGAACAAGAAAGGCTCGAGGCACAACGTAAAACAATTGAAGCGACTGGTACAAAAGACGCCCAAAAAATAATTTCTGAAGGTTTGACAGAAGAAATTTTACGATTAAGAAGTATTGAAGCATTGCTCGAACTTTCAAAATCACCAAATAGCAAAGTAATTATAACGGAAGGAAAAACACCATTCGTCATTGAACAGTAATAAACCAAAAAACAATTAACAATTATGAAACGCATAACGATTGCAAAAGGAGATGGAATTGGTCCAGAAATTATGGACGCAACATTGAAAATTATAACCGCATCAGGTGTTGAATTAGCCTTCGATGAAATTGAGGTTGGAGAAAAAGTGTACCTTTCGGGCAACACAGCTGGTATCGCCAAAGAATCATGGGATATAATTAGAAGAAATAAAATCTTCCTAAAAGCACCAATCACAACTCCTCAAGGGGGTGGTTACAAAAGCTTAAATGTATCGACAAGAAAATTCCTAGGATTGTATTCAAATGTAAGACCTTGCTTAAGTTTTCATCCATTTGTAAGTACAAAACACCCAGTCATGGATGTGGTTATTGTCCGTGAAAATGAAGAGGATTTATATGCAGGTATCGAACATCAGCAAACGGATGAAGTGGTACAATGCTTGAAATTAATTAGTCGTCCTGGTTGCGAAAAAATTGTACGTTATGCCTTCGAATACGCTAAACAACAAAATAGAAAGAAGGTGACATGCTTCACAAAAGATAATATCATGAAGCAAACAGATGGTTTATTTCACCAAGTGTTTGATGAAATTGCCAAAGAATATCCAGAAATTGAAAACGAGCATTGGATTGTAGATATCGGTGCGGCAAAATTAGCTGATACTCCAGAAGCTTTTGACGTAATTGTTATGCCAAATTTATATGGAGATGTGTTGTCTGACGTTGCAGCACAAATCGCTGGCTCGGTTGGCTTGGCTGGGTCTGCAAATATCGGAGAAGAATGTGCCATGTTTGAGGCAATTCATGGTTCAGCACCTAGAAGAGCAGGACAAAACATGGCAAATCCATCTGGATTATTACAAGGAGCGATTATGATGCTAAACCATATTGGAGAAACAGAAGCCGCTGAAAAAATACAAAATGCCTGGCTAAAAACGATTGAAGATGGCACCCATACATATGATGTTTTTAAGGAGGGAGTTAGTAAATTAAAAGTTGGAACAAGCGAATTTGCTGACGCGATTATTGCAAACCTAGGCCAAAAGCCGACTCTTTTCAAAGAAGCTCAATATTCAAATAACAAAGCGTTAAACCTGCCAAAATACGAGAGAAAAACACCAAAAGTTAAGGAGTTGATAGGTGTAGATATATTTGTTCATTGGAATGGAACAGAAGCAGAAGATTTATCTAAAATCATGAAGAAAATTGAAACCTCTGGCACCTACTTATCTATGATAACCAACAGAGGAATCAAGGTTTGGCCAGAAGGATTTAGAGAAACATTTTGCACTGATCATTGGAGATGTAGGTTTAAAACGAAAGAAAATAAAGAAATACTAAAGTCAGATATCATCGAACTACTTAAAAATGCCTTGAACAAAAATATAGATGTTATAAAAACAGAAAACCTGTACACTTTTGATGGTAAAGAGGCATTTTCTGCTGCACAAGGTCAATAACTAAACATAAAAAGATGGAAATTAATTTAATTAATGGAATGTTTGATGGTAAAGATGCTGTTGATCTAATTTCTGAAATGGTAAAAGTAAAAATTTTATTCCTCGAAAATAAAATAAATGCAACAAGCAGCGAGGAGGAGATAAAAATGAGGGAGAAAAGGATTAAGCAACTTCAAAATGATTTGAAAATATTAAAAGAGGAAATAGCAACAAATTCTTCCAAAGCAAAGGAAATGCTTTGTACCCTAACTATTAATTCTTAAAAAAAAGTAAGATGAAAAATCAAAAAAAAACATCAGATAAAAAAACTGAATCTCAAAATGAAAAGTGGATCACTCCTCAAGAGGCTGCAAATAAATTGGGCTTAAGTTTCAATATTGAAAACACCTATTCTTATAAAGATAAAAAGGAAAAAGGGAATGCAGCTAAGTGATTTGTATGAAAGAAAAATTTTAATAGCTACAAAACACAAAAAGGAACTAGTTATTGCACCCATTTTGGAAGAAAATTTTAAAATGATTGCGGTAACTAGTTTTGATTTTGACAGTGATGAATTTGGCACTTTTACTGGTGAAATTGAAAGATCATTAGGTCCTATCGAAACCATCAAATTAAAAGCTAAAAATGCTCTTGAGGCTACTGAATTTGATTTAGTAATTGCCAGTGAAGGTTCCTTTGGTCCACATCCATATCTTTTTTTTAGCCCATGTGACGAGGAGTTTTTATACTTATACGATAAGAAAAATGATTTTGAAATTTTAGTAAAATCTCTTACGACAATAACAAATTTTAACTCGCAAGAAATTTTATCTCAACAAGAATTTGAGGCTTTTCTTTCCGAAGTAAATTTCCCTTCACACGGGGTTATTTTGAAAGATATTGAAACAAATTCTTTTTATAAGGAAATTAATGAAGAGTCGGAACTAAAATCTGTTTTCCAAAATTTACTTTACAAAAATGGAAAAGTTCCTTGCGAAACTGACATGAGAGCCATGTTTAATCCTACTCGAATGCAGCACATAAAAGAATTAACAAAAAAATTGGTAGAAGAAATCCAACTAATCTGTCCAAAATGTTTGCACCCAGGCTTTCAAATCACAGAGGCAAAAAAAGGTTTACCATGCGAATCATGTCATTTCCCTACAGAATCAACTTTGGCTTATATTTCCGAATGTCAAGCTTGCAACTATAAAGAGGAAAAATTATTTCCTAAAAACAAAAAATACGAAGAAGCAATGTATTGTAACTTCTGTAATCCTTAAAAAAAACTATCAATTAATTTATGATAACTAGCAATTTAGAAAAGGCAATTGTAAACTTAAATAACGAGGATTTGGTTGCCATTCCAACCGAAACTGTGTATGGTTTGGCTGCAAATGCTTTCAATGAAGCAGCAGTAAATAAAATATTTTCACTTAAAAAAAGGCCAAATTACAATCCTTTAATTGTTCATATTAAATCAATCGATTACCTTAATAATATAGCCGATAATATACCCAAAAAAGCACTCGTTTTAGCTGAACACTTTTGGCCTGGATCCCTAACATTGGTTCTCAATAAAAAATCGAATATTCCAAATTCCGTAACAGCAGGTAAAGAGACTGTTGCCATTCGTGTTCCAAATCATCCGGTCACCTTGGAACTTTTGAATAGATTAAATTTCCCTTTAGCTGCTCCAAGTGCAAACCCCTTTGGTTCAATTAGTCCAACAACAAGCCAGCATGTCCATACTTATTTCGGAGATAAACTTGAAGTTATTTTAGAAGGAGGACCGTGTGAAAAAGGTCTAGAATCAACAATTATCGGATTTGAAAATAATGAACCAGTTTTGTATCGTCATGGCGCTATTGCAATTAATGAAATAGAAAAAGTTGTTGGTACAGTAGGCTTACACACTAAGAATGACAAAAATCCAACTGCACCAGGGATGTTAAGCAAACACTACGCTCCTAACAAAGAAATTTTTCTTACTAATAATGTAAGGGAATTGGCTAAAAATTTCCCTGACAAGAAGATTGGTTTAATTCTTTACAAGGATTATTCTTTTACAAACAAAAATTGGAACACGGTAATATTATCAAAAACAGGAGATTTGGAAGAAGCAGCAAAGAATTTGTATACAAGTTTACATAATCTAGATAATTCTGATTGTGATTTAATCATTGCAGAAAGATTTCCAAATGAAGGTCTTGGAAAAACAATTAATGATCGGCTGGAGCGAGCAGTAAAAAAATAACGAATGAAAACAATTATCAGAAACATTTCAATTGTAAATGAGGGTCAAATAACAATTGGTGATGTACTTATTTCAAATGAACGAATTGAAAAAATAGGCAAAAACATTAACTTAAATGCTAATTATGTATATCACGAAATAAATGGCGAAGGTAAACATTTACTACCTGGAGTAATCGATGACCAAGTACATTTTCGTGAACCAGGTTTAACGCATAAGGGAAATATTTATTCGGAATCAAAAGCCGCAGTGGCTGGCGGTATTACTTCATTTATGGATATGCCAAATACGCATCCTAACACATTGACCCAAGAACTTCTTGAACAAAAATACCAGCTAGCTGCTACGAATTCACTTGCTAACTTCTCCTTCTTTATGGGGATTTGCAAAAATAATCTGGAAGAAGCACTGAAAACTAATAATGAAAATGTTTGTGGTATCACTGATGATGGTTTATATTTTCACAATGATGAAGGAATTTTAGCAAATTATCCTGATTTTTTAGACGAATTATTCTCCAAAACAGATAGCTTGGTTGCTTTACATAGCGAGGATGATAATATTATTAAACTCAATACTGCTATTTTTAGAGCGCAATTTGGTGAAAATATTCCCTTCGAATATCACCCAAAAATCAGAAGCGAAGAAGCGTGTTATTTAGCGACTAAAAGAGTTATTGAAATTTCTAAAAAACACAACAATAGACTACATTTTTTCCATATTACAACAGCAAAAGAAGCCAATCTATTTGAAGCCAATGTTCCAGTACAACAAAAAAGAATAACTGCTGAAGCGTGTATTCCGCATTTGTGTTTTTCAGACATAGATTATTTAGTTAAAGGTTCCAAAATAAAATGGAATCCTGCTGTTAAAACACAAGAAGACAAAGATGGATTGTTCCAAGCCCTACTAAATAATCAATTAGATATAGTTGCAACAGACCATGCTCCTCATACTATTGAGGAAAAAAGTGGAAATTATTTCAAGGCCAACTCGGGTGGGCCATTGGTTCAACATTCTCTACCGGCTATGCTTGAGTTTTACCATGAAAACAAAATAAGCCTGGAAAAAATTGTCGAAAAAATGAGTCATAATGTGGCTGAAATTTATAAAATAAAGGAACGAGGTTATATTAGAGAAGGTTATTATGCTGACCTTGTTTTAGTTGATCTGAATAATTCATGGACAGTAAACGGTAAGAATATTTTATACAAATGCGGTTGGTCTCCGTTTGAGGGAAAAGAATTTAAAAGTAGAGTATTACAAACAATGGTAAATGGAAACATAGTATACAACGAGGCAATTTTTAATGAAGAAGTAAAAGGTAAAAGATTAATATTTTCTAAAATCAGGTAATTATCAAATAATTAAAAGACAGATGAATTTTCAACTTTTTGTATCCAATTTAACCAATCCTACGCTATTATTTTTTGTCCTTGGGATTTTAGCTGTAAAATTTAAAAGTGACTTAGCAATACCCAAAAATTCAGCAAAATTTATTTCCTTATATCTACTTTTCGCAATCGGTTTTAAAGGTGGACAAGAATTGGCGCATAGTGTTTTAAACATCGAAATCATTTTGTCGCTGGTATTTGGACTTTTGGTTTCAATATTAATTCCACTATACACTTTTTTCATCTTAAAACGAAAATTTTCGATATACGATGCCTCTGCAGTTGCGGCTTCCTATGGTTCTGTGAGTGCGGTGACATTTGTGGCAGCCTCTTCTTTTTTAGAATTTCAAAAAATGGAATTTGGAGGTCATATGGTTGCTGTGATGGCATTAATGGAAGCTCCTGCCATCGTCATTGGTGTTTACCTTTTGAATCGATATGCGGATGAAAAATCAGATAAAAAAGTAAGCATAAAGGAAACTGTAATTCATGCCTTCACAAATGGAAGTGTATTTTTAATTTTAGGAAGTTTAATCATTGGTTACATTTCAGATTCCAAACAAGCAGAAGGAATTAAACCATTTACAACTGATATTTTTAAAGGCTTTCTGGCTATTTTCTTGCTAGACATGGGTATCAGCTGCGGTCGAAAATTGGCATCCTTTTTCAAATACGGATGGTTTTCAGCTTTATTTGCAATCTTTATTCCATTGATTAACGGAGGTGTTGTGGCAATAGCATCTGGACTTTTCATTGAAGACATTGGAAATCGTTTCATGTTTAGTATTCTGGCAGCAAGTGCTTCTTACATTGCTGTGCCTGCTGCTATGCGACTAGCTAATCCAAAAGCTGATTCTGGTTTGTTTATTCCCATGGCATTGGGAGTAACTTTCCCAATAAACATTACAGTAGGAATGCCCATTTATGAATTATTAATTAAACTCACCTAAGATGGTACAAGTAACAATTTTAAGTAAAGATAAAACTGTTTTGGAAGACATTGCAATTTATCTTTTAAAAGAAAAAATGATTATCAAGGCAAATATTGATTGGGATCGAAATCGGTATGTTTTTGAAAATGAAATTATTGTGAAACAAAAGGTACACATCTTAACTTGTATTTCGAAATCCTTATTGTTTACCGAAATTTCAAATTATTTAAACCATCAATTTACAACCGACACGCCAGAAATCTATTCAACAGCGATTGTAAACATGGATTGGAAATTATCACAAGATTTAATTGAAAAAATAAAAAAGGTGTAAAATTTAATGCTTATCATTATGGAAACACATAAAATTCAAATCATTGAAACAGTAATTGTTCTTGTACTTTACATTATTTGTTACTTAATCGCTAAAAACCTCATTAACAATTTTCTAAAAAAAACAAAAATCGAGAGAGGTCGAAGAAAAATGGCAATACGAGCAGTTCAACTCTTTACCACGATAGCCGCAGTAACAATTATTATTGGTATTTGGGGATTCAAACAAAATCAAATAGCACTTTTTGCTGGTTCAATTCTTACCGCCCTTGGTATTGCATTTTTTGCTCAATGGTCTTTACTTTCCAATATTACCTCAAGCATTTTAATTTTCTTTAATCATCCTGTAAAAATTGGAAACAGAATAAAGGTTTTACATAAAGATTATAATTTTGAGGGCGAAGTTACAGATATGAATTATCTTTTTGTATATTTAAAAACTGACACAAACGAAATAATTACGATTCCCAATTCACATTTTTTCATGAATTCTTATTCAGTTTGTGAGCCAAAGGATCAAAATATAGAAAATAAATAATATAAATGAGATTAGCTTTTTGTACTTTTTTACTGGTTTTTAGTGCTGCCAATTTTGTATTTGGGCAACAAGCCGCTTTAGGATCTTGGAACATATTAAATCTTAAATATAAATTAAATGAAAAATTTAGTTTATTCGGTGAAGCACAATTGCGTTCACTCAAATTTTATGATCATTTTCATTACTATGAATATAAAGGTGGATTTAATTTCTTGGCGCAGAAAAATCTAACACTTTCTCTAGGAGCAGGAAGCTATCAAACGTACAAAGAAGGTGGAGATTTCGAATTGCCAAAAAACAACAATGAATTTAGAATCTGGCCGCAAATCATATTATCACAAACCATTGGGAAATTTAAAATTGAGCAAAGATATCGTGCCGAAATGCGTTTCACCAGCAATGGCTATCGCAATCGTTTTAGGTATCGACTCGGCTTGGCTTATCCATTTGGGAAAGAGAAAAATGCATACAAACCTTTTCAGTTAAGTGTTAACAATGAACTTTTTTTTACCAACAATGAACCTTATTTTGAAAGAAATAGACTTTTATTTGCTTTCAGTTACAGACCAGCTAAATAT
>JBKCGI010000197.1:0-7535 GCA_046303515.1 Flavobacteriia bacterium
GTGATTATAGTGTCCGCCAGCATTGTTGCGAATCACATCAGAAGCACGACTTACACCAAGTAAAATATCTTCCAAAGATTTATTTTCAAATTTCGAACCAACTAGAGCCTTATTTAGATTTGTAACATAAGCCTGATGGTGCTTAGAATGGTGGATTTCCATTGTTTGCGCATCGATACTTGGCTCCAAGTCTTTATATTCAAAATTTAATTTTGGCAAGGTGAATGTTTGTGCATTTAAGCACCAAGTAAGTAAAGATAATCCAAGTAAAGTAACTAATTTGTTCATTTTATTGCTTTTTACAAAATTAGGCAAAACTATTGAAAACTCAAAACTATACTCCATTTGATTTCAAAAAGTTTAAAAATGTTAAAAATTCGGCATTATTTTTGCTAGATTCGAAGTATGAAATTTTTATTTGGAATAGTATCTTTTTTGATTATAACATTTGGCTCACCGGCTGATGTTCCTTATTCAGAAATTGAAAATGCATTCGTAAAAAAGAATGCTGAAGCCGTTGCTAAAATGGGAAATGATAAACTATCTATTTCTATTTTAGGTAAGGAAAGTATCTATAGTAACCAACAAGCGACTTTAGTTTTAAAAGATTTTTTAAGCAAGCATCCTTTGCAAGATTTTAAATTCATTTTTAAGGGAAAGGAAAATTCTGACGGTTCTTTCGCCATTGCGAGTTATGAAGCTAAAAACGAAAAATTCCGCTTCACCTTCCATTTCAAGAAAAGTGATTCAAGTTATAAAATCATTCGATTAAACATCGAAAAAGAATAATGTTTACTAGCATCTAATTTATTTGCATTTCAAAATTCCTTAGGTCATTCATTCAAGTGAAATTAATTTGCACAAACTTATATTTTTTTTGTTTAAACATTTTTGAGTGCTAACTGTTTCGTTAGAATTAACTAATTTTACCCTATTTAACGAAAGGCACTCGCAATTTTACAAAAATGATTGAAACAGATATTATAATTATTGGAGCAGGTCCAGTTGGACTTTTCGCAGTTTTTGAAGCAGGTTTATTGAAATTAAAATGTCATTTGATTGACTCTCTTCCTCAGCCTGGAGGACAATGTTCTGAGATTTACCCGAAAAAACCAATTTACGATATTCCAGGATTTCCATCCATTAACGCTGGAGACTTGATTGATAATTTGATGGAACAAGCTGCACCATTCAAACCAGGTTTTACCCTTGGTGAAGCAGCTTCAACAATAGATAAATTAGAAGATGGAAGCTTTATAGTGACAACAGTAAAAGGCACTAAACACCACGCACCTATCGTAATGATTGCTGGAGGTTTAGGAGTTTTTGAACCTCGTAAACCACCTATTTCAAATATTACTGATTTTGAAGATAAAGGAGTTGAATACATCATTAAAGATCCTGAATTTTATAGAGGAAAACGCTGTGTAATTGCTGGAGGAGGTGATTCTGCTTTGGATTGGTCAATCTTTTTAGCTGACAAAAAAATCGCATCAGAAGTTGTGTTGGTTCATAGAAGTGCTTCTTTTAGAGGTCATTTAGATTCAGTTCAAAAAGTAATTGATCTATCTGAAAAAGGAATTATCAAATTAATTACAGAATCTGAAGTTGTTGGTTTAGAAGGGAACGGGAAAATCGAACAAGTTAAAATCCAACATCAAACGCAAGGCGAAATCCTTATTGATACAGATCACTTTATTCCGCTTTTTGGTTTAAAACCAAGTTTGGGTCCTATTGCTGAATGGGGATTAGAAATTGAAAAAAGTGCAATCAAAGTTGATACATTAGATTATTCGACAAACATTCCTGGTATTTATGCTATCGGTGACGTGAATACCTACGAAGGAAAATTGAAATTAATTTTGTGTGGTTTCCACGAGGGAACAATTGCTTTGCAGTCAGCATTTGCAAGAATTCACCCTGATAAAAAGAATGTTCTGAAATATACAACCGTTAATGGGGTTCAAGGATTCTAATTAGACAAAAAGATTCTAAGATTTTAAGATAAGAAGACGCAATAAAAAAAGGCTTTCAAATAATTGAAAGCCTTTTTTGTTTTTTAAATTTGATTATGATGTTTGGATTCGAGGCACTTTAAATTTAAAATTGAGGGAGTTTACATCATGTAAATGACCGATATTTTAGTTAAAGTAACGATGAAGACGGATATCAGAACAAATTTATTGAATGTTTACGTTTTGGTCTTTGTTATATTTAACCTTATAAGAGAAATTCATTTTCTTAGACTCTTTCGTTTTCAAATCAATATTCCATTCTAAAATCCCTGTAACTGGATCTAATTTTGCCTTATCAACATCAACTGCTTCAATTGTGATATCAGCATTTGTTGTAACTGGTATCTGATCTTGAATTACCAATTCAATATTTGTTGATTTCAAGTTTTTGATTTCAATTTCAAATGAATTTGTGCGTTCTTTTTGTGTTCCAATAATTTTTTCTTTAGACTCTTTTTTAAGCAAAGTTCTTTTGATAATGATATTTGGATCTTTACCTAAGCTTAAATTCAACGTATCCTCCATGTTTGTTGGGTCAATATAGGTTTCACCCATATAAGTGCCATCAAAGAAAATATTTGCTTTTGCAGGAACCAATTGTAATTCATCTAATTTAGAAATTTGCGCAACTAAATAAACTGATGGATCTAATTTTGGAACAGAATAGTATTTGAATTTCGCTCCTAAATCTTCATTTTTAATTAAAACCATGTGAGATTCACCATTTGAAGCAATTGAATAGGGCAAATCTATTCTAAATTCTGCAGAAATAACTTGATTTACCATTGTTACAAAATTTGCTGAAGTTTGCGCTGCATTCATATTTAATTGATCTTCCATTACATCTTTTGCTGTTTCTGATCTTTTAGAGTAAGATTCCATTGATGGTTGTGGAGTTGCATAACCGTAAGTTCCACCATAAGTTGGCTGAACACGAGCATAATAATCAATGTACCAAGGGTGTAATGTTGGTTTTGTTTTATTCATGTAAGGATTATTGGTTGAAATTGTCAACTTAACATCTTCCCAATTAATACCTGTGTTTTGATATACCTGAGCTTTATAATTTAGGTTTACTTTTCCTGTAGCAACTTCACTTTTTAAATCGTATAACGGAGTCCATCCTGCTTCTGAAACTAAATATGAAAAAGATAATTTACCAGTAACCAATTCTTTTGAAGAAACGGTAATCACTAAGCGATGAATTGGACCTTTTTCTTCTTCTTGCAGACCATTTGTATTTTGGAAATTTCTCAAATTATTTAAGCGCGTTTGCATTCCTGCTTTTTTTACGTTTTTCTCATTTTTACGACGATTTAAAGTCAATAATTTCTTATTGATTTCGTTCATTTTAATACCGTAATACTCTATAGCTTGTTTCAACAACTGAATAGAATCGTTTACTTTACCTGTACCACGAATAGCCCCATTGTTCGCCAAAATTCCTTTTGAAGCATTTAAAACATCAATCTCATCCTGAATTTCTGTTAACTCATAACCTAAAACAAGCAAGGAATCTTCTAATAAAAAAATGTCTTTTTTTACTTTCAAAGGTAAACCGTCAACCATTTTCACCTCCTCTGGTTTTGGGTAAAATAGAGAGTATTTAGAATCTAAAATTACAATATTCCCGATTGCTTTCACTTGAATACTGTTTGGATCAATTGTTGGACAAATACCATCAATGATGATTTGAGTGACACCTGGTTTTACAGTGTAATTCGCTTTACGAAAAACTTGGGCACCTTGCATATAAACCGTTACATCTGTAATGGATGATTTTATATTTTCTTTTTCTGTTGCGCCTATTGTAAAACTAGTAAACAATAAGACGATTGCCATAATTCTGTTCATATATTTCATTTTTAAATTGTTTCTGTTGGTTGATACAGCAAAGCTAAATATTCGTTCACCAGAAAGAAGATGTTAACAGAAAAATAACAAAATTGAGACCTTTGAGATATGATTAGTATAAATAAAAAATCCCGCAAATATCCGCCATAAAGAGCGGAAATTTGCGGGGAACATTTTAAAAGTAAAATAATTATTTCACCAATTTTCTATATTTAATTCTTTTCGGAGCAGCGTCACCCAAACGTTTTTTACGATTTTCTTCGTATTCAGAATAGGATCCTTCAAAAGAATACACTTGTGAATCTCCTTCAAAGGCAAGAATATGTGTACAAATACGATCCAAGAACCATCTATCGTGGGAAATAACAACTGCGCAACCAGCAAAGTTCATGATTCCTTCTTCCAAGGCACGCAAAGTATTCACGTCAATATCATTCGTTGGCTCATCGAGTAATAAAACATTTGCTTCTGTCATTAAAGTCATTGCTAAATGCAAACGATTACGTTCACCTCCTGATAAAATACCTACTTTTTTGTTTTGGTCTGAACCGTTGAAATTGAATTTAGACACGTAGGAACGAGCATTCACTTTTTGGTTTCCGATTTCAATGAAGTCGTTTCCGCCAGAGATTACTTCAAAAACAGTTTTATTTTCATCAATGTCTTTATGTGTTTGATCTACATAACCAATTTTCACGGTTTCACCTACAGTAAATTCACCAGAATCAGGTTGCAATTCGTTCATAATCATTTTGAAAATCGTGGTTTTACCTGCACCATTTGGTCCGATAACTCCAACAATTCCAGCTGGTGGCAATTTGAAATTCAAATCATCATACAACAATTTATCACCAAAAGATTTTCCAACATGAATCGCATCGATTACATTGTTTCCTAAACGAGGACCATTTGGAATTGGAATTTCCAATACGTCTTCTTTTTCTTTCATGTCTTCCGACAATAATTTATCGTAGTTTGCTAAACGTGCTTTACTTTTCGCTTGACGAGCCTTCGGGTTCATTCTCACCCACTCCAACTCTTTTTCTAACATTTTTTGACGTTTCGAAGCTGTTTTTTCTTCCGCTTTCAAACGGTTTCCTTTTTGCTCCAACCAAGAAGAGTAATTTCCTTTCCATGGAATTCCTTCTCCTCTATCCAACTCTAAAATCCAACCAGCAACGTTGTCTAAGAAATATCTATCGTGGGTTACTGCTATTACAGTTCCTGCATATTGTTGTAAATGTTGCTCTAACCAGTCAATCGATTCTGCATCCAAGTGGTTGGTTGGCTCATCTAACAATAATACATCTGGATTTTGTAACAATAAACGACATAACGCTACACGGCGCTTTTCACCACCAGAAAGAGTTTCAATCAATTGGTCGTCTGGCGGACAACGTAAAGCGTCCATCGCTCTTTCCAATTTTGTATCTAATTCCCATGCATCCAAGGCGTCAATTCGATCTTGAACTAATGCTTGTCGCGCAATTAATTTATCCATTTTATCTGGATCGTTCAAAATCTCCTCATCCATGAAAGAATTGTTGATTTCTTCGTACTCTTTCAAAACATCAACTGTTTCTTGAGCACCTTCCATCACGATTTCTTTCACCGTTTTTGTTAAGTCTAATTCTGGCTCTTGCGCCAAATAACCAACGGAATAACCTTCTACAAAAACAACATCTCCTAAATAAGATTTATCCAAACCAGCAATGATTTTCATCACGGTGGATTTACCTGAACCATTTAAACCAATGATACCAATTTTGGCACCATAGAAAAACGAAAGGTGAATATTTTTAATGATTTGTTTTCCAGCTGGAGTGTTTTTGGAAACACCACGCATCGAAAAGATTACTTTTTTATCGTCAGACATATTGAATTAATTATCAGCAAAGCTAAAGATATCGCCTTACTTAGTTTGCTGCAAATTTACATTTTTTTTTGCCACAAAGACACAAAGACCGTAAGTTTTTTAATCAATCGAATTACCAATTATTCTTTGACTATTTTCTCTATATAGGTTTGATTACCTGAGATTAATTTTAAAAAATAAGTTCCTTTGGCGATATGACTCAAATCTAGTTGAACAGATTTATCCTGTTGGTTTTCTATATCAAAAATTAGTTTTCCTGCAAGATCATATAAAGCTATGGATTCAATTTTTTCACTTGATTTTACATGCAGAAAATCGGTAATTGGATTTGGGAATATTGAAAAAAAGGAATCATCAAGTTTTGGCGTATTCAAAGTATTGTTAATTACAATGCTTGTTTTTGGATCACCTATAGTTAAACTTTGGTTTGACAGAAATTTTTCTGACTTATATATACTTTCTGCAAAATTAAAATGTAAGGACGTGTCCAAATAAGCATTTTCAAAATTTGTCAAATTCAGGGTTGAATTAAAAAATGTTGAGGAAGTATATCCATGTCCAGATGTTAAACCTTCTGAAATCAAATCGGCTAAAACTAATCTATAATTTAAATCTCCATTGTAATCAAAAGTAAGGGCTGAAAAAGAATTCATTAGTTCAGCAAATGATCCGTTTAACCAATTGTTATTTGGATCTTCAAGTAAAGAATCCATATGAAACTCAGCATACAACAACACTTCACTTTGATTAATTAAAGGAGCGGACAATGTGTCAATTAATGCATTCCAACCATTTAAACTTAATGAATCAATAACTTGATCATACTGAATTTTAAAATAATCTTCATCGCTAGAATATGTACCTTGATAATTTATATCAAAAACATTTAAAGCGTTATTTGGGTTCACAGCTGTCGAAGGACCACTTCTGTCTATTAAATCATAAATTTCTGTTTCCAAAAACGCATCCAATCTCGTCACTAAATACATGTCAAAATTTACTTTGGAAAAATGTTCACTCGAATTATAATAAGTATTTAGCACATTTCCACCAGTTAATATTGAATTCTGTCGCGCACTCAATAAAAGCGAAATTTCAGAATCGAATGACGTTTGACATTGGATATCTTGGCAATTAGTTTTAAACACTTTTAAAGGAACGCCTTTTGTTGAAACAATATAATTGATTGAATTAACCAAGTTGTTTGAATTTAAGTAATCTTCAATTTGAAGTCTTACCGCTTGAAACTGAACTGAATCAATCGTTTCACTGACAGGTGCATTAACATGAATAATGTTTGTTGCAGGAATATTTCTTTGCATTTTGAAATATTCCCCAACATTTAAAGAAATAGAACTGTTATCATTTACAATTACCGCTACATCATCGTAATTTACTGTTTGAAGAAAAACAAAACTAGGAAAAGTTACACAAACAAAATAAATTAGAAATCTCATAAATTTTAAGTTTGTGCATTATAACTGAAAAAATACAAAATTATTGTCTTTTGAATGTTTTGCTCCATATTTTAATTTAACTTTTTGAAGAATCCTTACAATAAAAATTTCATTTCACATATTTCTTCCATATTTTTTTAACAAGAAAATAAAAGCCCCACAACAGCAACAAATATGGCCAAATACTTAGCAATTTCAATAAGAAAGCAAGAATAGATTCCCATCCACTTACAAAAGATTCACCGATTTTTTTGCCAATGCCTTTTTCGTATTTCACAGGTGGAACGAAGGCTTTGTATTTGGTAATTGTTAGATCTAAGGTACTGTATGCAC
>JBKCGI010000198.1:0-2586 GCA_046303515.1 Flavobacteriia bacterium
TAAATGTAAAGTGTTTTTAGGGAATATGAAAGCAGCAGGAATTGGAATTAATCTTGTAAACGCTAAACACGTTATTATGATGAACTTTCCTTTTTCCCCCGAACAAATTGAACAAGCGCAGAAACGTCTGCATAGACCAGGACAAACGAGTACTGTGAATGTTTATTACACAGTTGCTAAAGGAACTATCGATGAACATATTTTAGGACTTGTGGCGGAAAAAGCTGAAGATATTAATGAACTAATCGATGGAAACAACAAAGCTATTATTAAGTATGGTAATTTACCGCAAATGTTATTTAAAAAATTGTTAGAATGAAACAGGAGAAGTTACAAATTAATTTTTTTGATGAATTAGAAGATTTATATGAAAAAGAATGGAAAGGTATGCCTGAATTTAATATGACACCGGAAGTACCTATCTTTACTTTAAAATTATCCTTTAAAACAGAAAAAGATATAGAAGAATTTGCAAAACTAATAAATCAAAAAGTTACAAAGACAAGAGAAAATTACTGGTTTCCCAAATTAAATAGAAATGCTTTTTCAGAATTAAAATATGTAGATGATGAATCCTAAATATCCAATTTATATAATATCAAAAGGCAGAGCTAAAAGTAGATTAACAAGTAAAGCACTTGAATCTATAAATGTTCCTTACAGGATAGTTATTGAACCTCAAGAATTTGACGAATACTCAAAATATATTGATGAAAGTAAAATACTTATATTGCCTTTTTCAAATCTTAATCAAGGTAGTATTCCTGCAAGAAATTGGGTATGGGAACATTCAATTAGAGAAGGTCACGAAAGACATTGGATTTTAGATGACAACATTAGAGCGTTTAGAAGATACAATAATGATATTAAATACCTTGTAACTTCCGGTACTATTTTTAAATGTGCTGAAGATTTTACAGATAGATATGAAAATATTGCTATATCAGGATTCCAATATAGTTCATTTATGGCTTACAATAGACAAAAAAAACCGTTTACTATTAACACAAGAATTTACTCTTGCTTACTTATTAAAAATGATATTGATTACCGTTGGAGAGGTAAGTATAATGAAGATTCAGACTTAAGTTTGAGAGTTTTAAAAGATGGTTGGTGTACTATTTTATTCAATGCTTTCCTTCAAGATAAACAAAGTAATATGACTATGAAGTGTGTTAATAAAGATACCATTTACAATACAGGAGACAATAGAATGGAATTTGCCAAATCACTCGAAGAACAGCATCCAGATTGCGTAAAAGTTATTTGGAGATTTAATAGGTGGCATCATAGTATAAATTTTAATTCATTCAAAAAAAATAAATTAATAATAAAACAAAATATTGTAATTAAAGAAGGTATAGATAATTATGGTATGATTTTAAAATAAAACCTTAAATTAATATAAAAAATGAAAATTCAATTAAACAGAGAAGTCTTAGCTAAGAAGCTAAATGTCGTAGGAAATGTAATTCCTATGAAATCAACTATTCCAATCTTGGATCATGCCTTGGTTACAGTTATTGGAGATAGAATAATATTTACTGGTTCAGATACAGAGATTACTGTTAGTAGTAGTATGACGTTTGAATTAGTAGAAGGTGAAGTAAGTAATTTTGTATGTGATACGAATATTATTTTAAAGACTATTGTTACTTTAAAGTCAGATACTATTTGGATTGAAGTAAGTGAGAAACAACTTAATTTTGGTGATTCTAAATCAAGAAAGAAATATACTATTCCAATTTATTATTCCGCCGAAAATTTCCCTCGAATGACAAATGAATTTAAAGAGCCAATATCTTTGAATGGTGACTTAGTAGCTCAAGCAATTAAGATTACTTCACCTATAGTAAATAAAGCTTCTTTGATTCCTGCTTTTACAGGTGTGTTTATCGGAAAAGTTGGAGATAAATTACGTTTCTCTGGAGTAACAAATCAATTGTTTTCAGTATTTGAATTTCCTATCGATGGAGAATTTGAACATATCCTTGTATCGAAAGATTCTGTAAAGGTTATTGCTGAATTTGAAAAGTCTCCAGATGTAGCAATGTCTGTTTCTACTGATTCAACAATGCTTTGTATTGATAATGGAGATGTTACTGCTTATTGTAGGCTTATTGATGCTAAGTTTCCAAATATTGATTCAATCATTGACCAAGTTGATAGGAGTGAGTACATCAAAGTTGATAAGGTTGAATTTACTTCTTGTGTTACTCGTGCTACTCTTTTTCAGAATAGAGATAGTAAGACGATTAAGTTTGATTATTCTTCCGCCGAAAATTTCAATATTTCCGCCGAAAATGTAGATTTCGCAAAACAATCTATTGAATCATTAGATTACGCTGAAAGATTAGGTGAAATGAAATTTGTTTCTGGATTCAATTCTGACTTCGTTCAAACTGTTATGCGCTCACTTGATGGAGAAAATATCTTAATGAGCCAAAACACTTTCAATAAGCCAATGATTATTTCTGATGATAAAACACGAACTCAATCAATATACTTTTTAATTTCACCTTTGTTAATCAAACAAGATTAAAAAATGAATTTGGAATGTAACATATTCAAAGGTATTTACGATAA
>JBKCGI010000199.1:0-3821 GCA_046303515.1 Flavobacteriia bacterium
CCAAATCAGCATGTTTTGAATATGACAATAAAAAATCAGGCATCAAAAAATGTAATACAAAAAACATCAAAATGCACAAAATAGCGATTGTTAGCAAGGATGTTCCAAAAATTCTACCTATTGCATCGTGCCGATTCTCTCCTATTCTTCTGGCAATCAAAATTTGCACTGCATCACTCATTCCTGAAAGGGAAATGAAAACAGTTACGTAAAGTAAGCCTGCATTTCCACTTGCATCAAAAGCTAAAGTACTGTAGCGACTTAAAAATGAAGCATCGGTTAAATAAACGATTGCCTGAATAAAACTTGAAACCATCAAAGGAATTGCAACCCCTAGAATAGTTTTATATTTGTAATCAAGCATTTTTAATTAAAGTGTTTATTTAATTGTATGAATTTATAATATTGATAATTAATATTTTGTCATTTTAAGTCAACTGGTAACTTCATTGATTTTAAATCAATTTCATAAATGTCCATATGTGATTTTAAACCTTCATTGGTACATCCTGAAAATAAAATTTTGCCCAACTTTTCATATAATTGAAAATGAGTTTCGTCATTTACAGAATTGATTTGATTTCCTAGGTTTTTAGGTTTTGTCCAATATTTCCCCATATTTTCAGAAACAAAAATATCGTAACCTCCCATTCCTAAATGCCCTTCAGAACTGAAAAATAAAAATCTACCATCAGCTGTTACGTATGGTGTAGTTTCTCTCCATTCTGTATTAATACTATCGGAAACAGGTTTTGCAGTTCCCCATTCTTTACCAATTTTTTCAACAACATAAATATCTGTCATACTTTTATTTCCTTTTCTATCAGAAACAAAATACATCGTATTTCCATCAGCAGTAACAGTAGCGCAACCATCAAAAAATGAAGTGTTTATGCTTTTGTTTTTGATAATTTTTGGAGATTGCCATTTCCCTTTGGTTGAAAGCGAAATTTCACAAATATCAGAAACTCTAGTTTGTTCTTTAACTTTAGCTTCAGTAGTATTTAAGGTCATTAAACCTGTTAAACCATCTGATTTTAAATATGAAATGCAATCAAATCCTGCACTATTAATACGATCTAAGTTGTTTGTCAAACTATCCCAAGTTTTCGTGTCTGGATTCCATGTTGCACGATAATTATCTTCGAAATATTGCTCATCATCAGGATTGTTTAAACCTCCTGTCGTGTTTTCTCTTCGAGATGTGAAATAAACAGTTTTCCCGTCATTGATTAAAATTGCTCCATAATCATTAAATCCTGAATTTAATTCTGCAGAAAAATTCTTTCTTAGTGGAAAAATATCATTGATCATCAATTCTTTCGCATAGTTACACTGATTAATTTTATCTTGAATACGTAAATCAATTGCACGTTGTTTACTCATGTTTGCTAAGCAGAATTGGTAAGCTATTATGGCAGAATCTAGGTTGTTTAGATTGTGGTAAGAGTATGCTAATAATTCTTGAACATCCAGGTCGTTAGCAGGATTAACTTCTTTTGCCTTGCGCGCGTATTGCATCGCATATCCGTAATTCTTTAGTTTCAAATGACACATTCCTTGCCAAAAAGGAACTTTTGTGTTATAAACATCTTTATTCCCAGCTAATTTAAATTTAATTAATGCTTCACGAATTTTTCCTTTCAAATACAATTCTTTACCTTCTTCAATTAATAGTAATGCTGAAGTTTTATCTTTGATATTAGTTGTAGAATCTTTTGGTTCAACTTTAAAAGCAAATACTTTAAAATTCAACAACATAACTAGTGTTAACAAAGAAATTTTTATCCAATTCATATTCAAATTTTTCTTTAAAATTAATTATTTTTTCAATCCAA
Organism: Flavobacteriia bacterium; assembly: GCA_046303515.1. Lineage (GTDB taxonomy): Bacteria > Bacteroidota > Bacteroidia > Flavobacteriales_D > Crocinitomicaceae > M2408. Next base: position 1,839 of record JBKCGI010000199.1, read on the forward strand.
CAACATTGTTCATTGCAATTGTCGCAGCTATACTCGCCAGAATTGGCGCAAAAGATGCACAAAACCAAAGGAATAAGTGTACAAAAAAGTTGCCAAAAACTTCAAGTGGTGCTTTGGTGAAATTTTTCCATCCGAAAAGAGCATCTAAATCTACAGGAACCAAAATCATTATAGAATAAATTAATCCAATACTAATCGCTAATGCACGATGTTTTCTAATAAACAAGATACTCTGGTTTACATTTAATTGCCTTCTTTCATTCACGTAATCAATGAAACTAAAACCATAATAATAAAATCCAATAAAATAAATGATATAAAAAATTGGACTTTCAGTGGGGTTTTCCCAAAAAACGAATGAAATCAAAAGGACAATTAGAAAGAAAAAATAATACCACATAAAGTTTCTTGTAACAATCCTCACCCCTCTTTTGATGTCTTTTACAAATTGCTCCCAGGTAAATGTATACTTGTTACCTGTTAATTCAGTTTCAGTTTTAAGAGATAAGTAGGAAAGTAAAGGCGAAAGTAAAGCTACCACTAGGTATTTTGAAAAATTCATCAATAGAATTGCTATGGAAATTTCAACAAATAATTTTATCAAATACCAAACGATTTCATTCATGTTAGAAACTTGAGAAGAAAAAGCATGAGTTTTAACGATAAAACCAACTTTGTAAATTCCTAACATTAGCGTTGCAGGAATCAAAACATACCAAAATAATTTGTGCTTTCTAATAAACAAAAAAGCATCCCAATAGGAAGTAAGACCAATAAAAAACTCCTTGATAAATCGCACCTTACAAAAGTAAATTAAATTTAAGTAGACATTCTTATTGTTTGAAAGGAATTTTAAACATGCTTGTCAACATTTTTTCTTCATAAAAAGAAATAACTAGTAAGTTATAACTGAAAAATACTAACTAAATTAACTATCTTTGCAAAAAATTTCGATATGCATTTGAACGAATTAACAGCAATTTCACCTATTGACGGGAGATACAGATCTAAAGTAAATGAATTAGCCCAATATTTTTCAGAATTTGGTTTGATTAAATATAGAGTTCAAATTGAAATTGAATATTTCATTGCTTTAATCGAATTAGGAATTCAGCCGGTAAACAATTTCCCGAAGGATAAATTTCAAGAATTACGTAATATTTACTTAAATTTCACTGAGGAAGATGCTTTATGGATTAAAAACACGGAAAAAGTAACCAATCACGATGTAAAAGCTGTTGAGTATTTCATCAAAGAAAAATTAACTCTTTTGAAAGAAGATACTTATTCTGAATTTGTGCATTTCGGCTTAACTTCTCAAGATATTAATAATACAAGTATTCCACTTTCATTAAAAGATGGTTTGCAAGAAGTTGTTTTTCCGCTTATTGAAGAAATAATTGAGAAAATTTCAGCCTTAAGTAAAACTTGGAAAAACATATCCATGTTAGCTAAAACACATGGTCAACCTGCATCTCCAACAAGTTTAGGGAAAGAAATCCAAGTTTTTAGCGAGCGAATTGAAAAACAATTACTTCAAGCTAAAAATATTCCTTTTTCAGCAAAATTTGGTGGTGCTACAGGTAACTTTAATGCACATCATGTAGCGTATCCAAACGAAAACTGGGTGGATTTTGCGAATAACTTTGTAAATAATATTTTAGGTTTAAATAGAAGTCAAACGACCACGCAAATTGAACATTACGACAATTTAGCTGCAATTTTTGACGCCTTGAAACGAATCAACACAATTATTTTAGATTTGAACAGAGATATGTGGACCTACATTTCAATGGATTATTTCAAACAAAAATTGAAAGCAGGGGAAATTGGTTCATCAGCAATGCCACACAAAGTGAATCCAATTGATTTTGAAAATTCAGAAGGAAATATTGGAATTGCTAACGCTTTGTACGAACATTTAGCTGCAAAATTACCAGTTTCTCGTTTACAAAGAGATTTAACAGACTCAACAGTTTTAAG
>JBKCGI010000200.1:0-4182 GCA_046303515.1 Flavobacteriia bacterium
ATATAACCATCTTTATCAATTATATATCCTGATTTTTTGCTGAAATTATTCGAATTGTCATTTTTATTTTTTCCTTCCAAATTAAATGGAATTACGGTTGTCAAATCTGAAGAAGAAATTGAAATTGAAAGTAAATCGTTAGATTGAAAAATTGGTGAAAAATAAAAGTTGGGAATACTGTCCGTAGTTTGATTTGTTAAATTTTCATTGTTGAAATACACATTTTTTTTTTGATTACCACAAGATGAAACAAGTAAAATTGCAGCAAAATAAAAAAAGTTTTGAATTGTTTTTTTTGAAACCATTACTCTAAAATTTGAAAATCTTTCTTTTAATGAAATCAAATTTACTATTTAAATTCTAAAAATAGACTAAGAACTCCTTTTTCCTTTGAAAATTATATTTATTAGTGCAAAAAAGAAAAGTTTTAAATCCGTTGAACAAGGATTTTTTTCCTTCATTTTTAAATATACTATTTCCGAACTTAGGACACTTTCTAAATTTGATTTACGATTCATTGCAACATAAGGTGGAATGCAACCAGGCTTATATTTTACTCGCTTTATTTGTAAGTCTAAAGGTAAAGTTTTGAAATATACTTCTGAAACAGGTCTAACTCCAACCAGTTGCATATCTCCTTTTAAAACATTTAAGAGTTGAGGAATTTCGTCCAACCAATATTTACGCATCCATTTTCCCCAAGGTGCAATTCTAAAATCTCGATCCACTTTACCTTTTGGTCCTAATCCATGTTCCTTTACCATATAGTCTTGCAAATATTCAGAATAGGGATGCATGGTTCTTAATTTATAGACTTTAAATAGTTGTCCATTCTTTCCTACTCGAGACATTTTAAAAAGTAAACCATAACTTGTACCTTTTCTTAGCGGTTCTGAAACTTTTTTGGCTTTAAAATAAGTTAAACCATTAATTTTTTCAACTTGAGTAATCTCAAAACCATTGTAAATTAATCTCCCAAGTGCTTCGGCTTTTGAAAGTAGACGGTTTTTTCCTCCAGTTAATTGAAAATACAAATTATTTATTCCCCTTATTTTAGGAATTATGCGATGAAAAATGAAAGTGAAGAAAAAATATATTGTCCTAATTATTGGTATTTTATTTACATTTTGTCTATTTCTTATGTCTGAATAAGTTTCAAAATGGCCAACGTAATACTCACCAATTTGAAGTTGCTCATTAATCATTCTCAAGCGGGCATTAATTTTCGGGAATTCATTTATCTTGTTAGAACAAACAATAGTTTTAACATTGTCGTCTGCGAAAAAATGATCTAATTTGACCTTACTTAAAATTTTATTAACGGCTAAAATTTCCTCTTTAAAAGAAAGAAGACTTATTGGTACGTTATTGAAGTATGTTGAGAAAAAATGCATTTTTGGGTAGTAATTATTTTAATAACAAATTATCCTCCTAATAGTTCAGATTTTAATTTTTCGCCATATTCTTCGTAGTTTATACCGTCAAAATTTCCTGAACTCATCATTAATAGAACGGAATTAGGAGTCAAATGGTTGGCTATAAATTCTAAAACTTCTGATGTTTTTTGAGATATTACAACATTTGAGCCAAAACATTCATGAACGAATTCTGGAGCTACTTCATCTAGTTTTTTATGTTTTACTACTTCTGGATTGAAATAAACCAAAGCAAAGTCGGCTTTTTCCATCGCGTTTTTGTACAGAGGCAAGAAATTTTTGTTCAAAGATGAAAAGGTATGTAATTCCATACAAGCAATTACTTTTCTATCAGAATATTGTTCTTTTACGGCTTTCGTAGTGGCTTTTAATTTAGATGGAGAATGGGCAAAATCTTTATACATCACAAAATTTTCTGTTTCCACAACTTTTTGTAAACGTTTACCCGCCCCCGTAAAATCAGACATTGCTTCTAAAAAATCTTTATTTGCAATTCCAATTTGTTCGCAAACACGCATGGCTCCCATTAAGTTTTGCAAGTTGTGTCCACCAAATATTTTTAATGGAAATACTTGTCCTTCATAGGTTAAATTTGTTCCAGTGTCAGATGTTGTATAAGTTGGAGTAGAGTAGGGAATAGCCTTAATGTTTGAATTGTACTTTAAACCTAATTTGTTTACTTCCTCGTCTTCTATATTGTAAATTAAAGAACCATTTTTGCTTATTTTTTGACAAAAAATATCGAATTGCTCAATGTAATTCTCGTATGTTGGAAAAACATTGATGTGATCCCAGGCAATTCCACTTAATAAGGCAATATCAGGATTGTATAAATGAAATTTTGGTCTTCTATCAATTGGTGAACTCAAATATTCATCTCCTTCTAAAATCATAACTTTTGCATCGTTAGTGATCTTAACCATACAATCGTAGCCTTCTAATTGTGCGCCAACCATATAGTCTACATTCATGTTTAATTTGGAAATGGCATGTAAAATCATGGATGTAATTGTTGTTTTCCCATGACTTCCACCAATTACGACGCGGATTTTATCCTTACTTTGTTCATACAAATATTCTGGATAAGAATAAATTTTTAAACCCAATTCCTTTGCTTTTAGTAATTCAGGATTATCTTCACGTGCATGCATTCCTAAAATTACGGCATCTAATTTATCATGAATGTTCGCTTCATTCCAGCCAATTGAAGCAGGTAGAATGCCTTGTTTTTCTAAGCGAGTTTTGGATGGTTCAAAAATTTCGTCATCTGAACCAGTAACGTTTTCACCTTTTCTACTTAAAGCGATTGCTAAATTGTGCATGGCGCTTCCACCAATTGCTATGAAATGAATGTTCATTTTAATTTTTTGTTGATTTGAGAATTAATGATGCTTCAAGCATCAAGGGAATAATTAGAAAAAACAAACCAATGTGATTGATCCATTTAATACCTAAAAGTGAAATTTTATTTTCTAAAGCAATCGGCGCAACGACTGCAAAAAGTCCGATGTAATATATGCGATGCCATTTAGAAATGAGCTTAAAAAAATTGCGTTTGATCAGTTCAATAGTCACATAAGCTAAAGCCAAAATCATTACAATAACATTTATCTTTTCTTCAAAATTAGTATGTAAAACCCAGAAATAGAATAAAATAGCAAGTGAAATCACAAAACTTAGAACAAGTAAAATAACTTGAGAAGTACTATTTTTCTCTGTAGACATTGATTTTTTGGTAAAATTAGTGCTTTTGACAATAGCTATATGTTATTTTAACAATAACTTACAAACATTGTATTGAAGAAAACAAAAAACTCTCTCCATTTCTGAAGAGAGTTCATATATATGGACGTTTCTGTCTATCTGAATAAATCAGGAAGGAGAAACGGAAAAGAGCCCGCCGTGGCGGGCTCTTATATTATAACTACAAAGTTACATTCTTTTTTGAAAAGTACAGACGTAACATGTTACGTCTTTACCTCTTTTTCTCAAAAAATCTTCTTTTACATCATTCCACCCATTCCACCAGGCATTCCTCCGCCCATTGGCATTGGATTGTCTTCAACTTCGTCAGCGATAACGCATTCTGTTGTTAAGAACATTGCTGCAATAGAAGATGCATTTTCGATTGCAATACGAGTCACTTTAGTTGGATCGATTACGCCAGCGGCATACAAATCCTCAAATTTCTCTGTACGAGCATTGTATCCGAAATCGTCTTTTCCTTCTTTCACTTTTTGAACAATTACAGCTCCTTCACCACCAGCGTTGGCAATGATTTGACGTAAAGGTTCTTCTACTGCACGTTTTACGATTGCGATACCTGTATTTTCGTCTTCGTTGTCTCCTTTTAAGTTTTCTAAAGCAGCAATCGAGCGAATTAAGGCAACGCCACCACCAGGTACAATTCCTTCTTCTACTGCAGCTCTTGTTGCAGCTAAAGCATCGTCCACACGGTCTTTTTTCTCTTTCATTTCAATTTCAGAGGCTGCTCCAACATAAAGTACAGCAACACCTCCAGCTAATTTAGCTAAACGTTCTTGCAATTTCTCTTTGTCGTAATCAGAAGTTGTTGATTCTATTTGTGCCTTAATTTGTCCAACACGGGAAGCAATTTCTTCTTTTTTACCAGAACCATTGATGATTGTTGTATTGTCTTTGTCGATTTCAACTTTCTCAGCTGTTCCAAGCATATCCATTGTAGCATTTTCTAAAGTGAAACCTCTTTCTTCAGAAATTACTTGTC
>JBKCGI010000201.1:0-20925 GCA_046303515.1 Flavobacteriia bacterium
ATACATATTTGTTAGGTTTCCAGATGCATTTTTATTCGAGCACAAAAAAGCTAAAGATTGAGAGCTAATCAAAAGCCTCCTTCCATCGGTAACTATGGTAGGACTGAAAATCATGGTTGGAATATTGGCGCTTTTTTCGTACCGCTTGAAATAATTTAAAGGTTTATCTAGATGTCCTTCCGTATTCTGATTTAAGTGTCGCTCAAAGGAATATGCTCTATCTTTCGTATAATTTTGACCATGAACATCAAAACTTTGCACCCTAAAAAACATGTCATTGGAATAAGCACTAAAGGACAATTTATTCAATAAGTCCTTTGAAATCATGGCGCTAAATTTTGGATTATGATTATTAAAGTTTGAATTTTGCAAGTGCTCCAAATAAAGTGAGCGGTAAAATGCAGCACCAACCATGCCTCCAGAAGCACCGGTAATCAATTGGGTATGTTGAGACAATTTATAATTTAACTGTTTATCTAAATGCTGGAGAACATTAAACGTCCACAATGCACTTCGAGAACCACCGCCCGAGGTTAGAACAATAATTAACTTAGGCTTTTCTTTTTTCGTCTTTTTCTTCCAACGGTTTAAAATAGAAATATAACTTCTTTTAGATTTATTGTAAGTAATAACATCATTTGTAAGCGAATCTATTCTATCCAAATTGTAATCAACTAAATCCTTGGGCTGATATTTCAAACCATATGCATAATTTTTATATTGGAAAAATGAGGTATACTTACTTAATGTATTCATTGCAATAATGATAAAAATCAAAAAAGGATATGTCCAATAATGCAACCAAGAAGTTAAAGCGCTTATCATCATCATAATAATGGTAATAAGCATAACAATACTCATACCTGCTGGCAAATCTAAAAAGGTTCTTTCTCTAAAAATTCCAATTAAAAAGAATGAAAAAATAGTTATAAATTCAAAAGTTGACGAACTGATTTTACTTTGTTTAAAAACCTTTTCAAGTGACTCTTTATCATAATGAATTGAAGTTCTACTAGTTCTTAACTTCGTTAAACTTGCCATGTACAAGTACGTTCTATCCTTTCTGTATTTGAAATAATTCTGCCAATTTACCTTTTTATGAAAAAGTGAATTCATTGGCTCATTTTGTTCTTCAGTATCAATTGGTTTCAAACCTATTTTTTGGAAAAGACTTTTGTTTCTTGGGAAAAAATACAAAAATGAAAGTAGGAGAAAAAGTGAAAATCCAAACAAAAATGAAATGAGATATAAAAAGCAATCCCACTTAGAAGCAAATTCTTCAACAACTTGAAATTGAATAAATTTAAAACAAAAATAGATTACAAATACTAACGGTATTAATGAGTTATTTAAACAAAATTTGATAAAAGGATTCGAAACAGTTGCAATAAATGGATATCGTTTACCTAATTTCATGTAACTATAGGTGTGAAAAGCCATCGTGAAACCTCCAATTGAAAATCCAATCAATGCAAATGAAAGTAAACTTGTTTCTCCTTGATATTCAGGAGAATAAAACAAAAAAGGAATTCCAAAAGCTGAACCTAGATTATCTGATGCTATTGAAAATAATAATAACCAGAAAAATAAGGCTAGTAAATTGTATTTCAAATGACCAAATAGCAACTGTAAAGGGAAAAAAGCCCTAGTAAAATGTAAAAACCACTGTTTAAAATTACGTTGCATCTTTAATATTAACTCTATAAAGATAACGTAATAAATTCGATAAGGTTAGTCTCTTTTGTAATTTTTTATGAAATCGGTCACCAAATAAGCTAAACTTTTCCCAACGTAAAGTTCATCTTCCATTGATTTTGGAGCTGCTTCTGGAAGATGTAAATACAAAACTTCTTGTTTTCTAGCAAAAAATGAAACGTACATTCTAGCCTCGTTCATAGAAATTCCGCTTGGAGAACTTGCGCTTGAAGGCATATATTCTATGGAATCCATATCCAATTCTACACCGAAAGGTGAATCAATAAAATAATTGATTACGCCTTCAAAATCACTGCTGAAATTTTCTTGACCCAATATATAATCATCATAATAGCTAACAAAAAATTCATTTGTTTTCAATTCATCCAAAATAAATTGATTGTTATAAGATTGATGAAGGCCTAAAACTGCATATTTGGAGATGTAATTTTCATAAAAAGCAAATGAAAAAGGATTTCCAGAATGTCTAAAATCTCTTTTCCTGAAATCAGCATGCGCATCACAATTGACTACTGAAATTGCTTTCTTCAAAACGGTTGAAAATGATTTTAAAATTGGAAAAGCATTGTTATGTCCTCCACCTATCACAATTTGAGTGTAACCTTGTTCGATGAAAGGAGTTAAGATTTCAACCACAAAATCATCCAATTCGTTGATGCAATTTGGCGAAGAATCAAAATTTGGAATCTCAGTTACTTTTTGATTGATATATCCAGGAATTAAAATATCCTTTCCATCCAAAAACGCATTAGATTGCATGGATAAAAATTTAGCTAGAAATGACGAAAATGCACTTTTTGCTCCAGCATTTCCTCCATTTGCTTGAGGACCTAAATCTTCGCAAACTCCTAGAATCACAAACTTTTTAGCGGTATTTTCTGAATCAACAATACTTTCTCCCAATTTTGTTTCGCCTTTTCTCCAAGAAGTTAACTGAAGCAAGTCAGTCGCTGAAAATGAAACAAATTCAAAGGTGTTTTTACTAGATACTTTCATTTTTAATATTTTGCCATAGCATTCATGAATTTTTCAATTCTTTCTACCATTCCATCGGTAGTGCATCCATAATTATTAACTATGATTGAAAAAGTTAATTCTTTGCCATTTATAGTTTCAACATACCCTGCATAGGCTTTGATTTTATTCATTGTACCACTTTTTCCTTTGATTCGTCCATGTGCTGTTTGACCATAACATAACTCAGAAAAAGTTCCAGATTCTCCTGTAATCGCTAAAGTTTCCTTGAACAAAGTTGCATTTTTTGAATTGTGCATATATTCCAATAAGGAACAGAAATTTTCAGCAGTCACAGCATTACTTCGGGAAAGTCCGCTACCGTCCTTCAGATTCAATCCAGCATCCTTTATTCGAGAAGACCAATATCGTTCCATAAAATAAATTCCGGACTTAGTATCACCTTGTGATCCCTTTTCCTTGGCAATCCAGCAAACTAACTGTTCCGCAAATACATTAACGCTTTTTTTATTCGTCCAATAAGCAATTGAATTTACAGATTTACCTTCAATTTCGAGTATTAAAATTTTAGATTGGTAGCGAATTGATGCAGGTCCAAGATTCATATTTCTTACTCCCATAGATGGTTTTTCCACTGAAATTCCGCGCAAACTTAAAATTCTTTTAAACTCTTGAGCAAACTGCAATTCAGGGTCTGGCAAAGTCCCTTTAACCATAATAGAAGAAACATTTCTTTGCAAATATCCTGTACCAAAACGATCGTAAGAAAATGGCGCTCCATAAATGTATGAATTATCACCTTTTGCTTTTGAGGCTTCAATGTAATTGTTGAAATTTAAATTTTCAATTTCAGGAAAAATACGCAACAAAGTCGATTTTGAACCTATCGTACCTCCAACTTTCATGTAAAAACGCAGTATATTATCATAAATTGGTAAACCGCATGGTCCTGCACCATAATAATTCCCCATATCAGCCCAATTCCATCCATCGGGAATTCCTTGGTAACCAAATTCAGATCCATCGCCGATAATATTTCCTTCGATTTTTCTCAATCCTAATTTATAAAGAGAATCTGCCCATTGTTCTAAGAACTCATCTTCTCTACCAGGAGTGTTGTAATAACGACTACCTAAAGAAATATCACCTCCACCACGAATCCACAAATTACCTATTAAAGTACCTTCAGAATCAATCTTATTGTCTGAATAAATTCTTGTTTTCGGCTTATAGTTCGCACCCAAAATTTCAAATGCAGAGGCAGTTGCAAAAAGTTTTACTGTAGAAGCTGGAGGTAGAGCAATTTTATCGTTATGCGTTACTATTTTTGTTTTAGTAGTTAAATCAGTTACACAAATTGCCAAAGAAGCATTTTGAAGCCAAGGATCTTGCACCAATTGATTTTTCGCAGTTTCTAGTGGATTAATTGTCTCCTGAGAAAAACTGACTGAAAAAATAAAATTCAGACTAAAAATGAAACTTATCAACAAACTTTGTATCTTCATACCCAAAATTTTAGTAAAAGTCGTAATTATTTATTGTGTGTGGAATAGCTGGCATAAAACTTTTTAACAATTTACCTTCAAGAACTGAAGAATCAATGATGGCAGAGGCTTTAAAAAAGCAAAATCATCGTGGTCCCGACAACTCAACGGTAAAATTGCATGGAAAACTTGTTTTAGGACATAATCGTTTATCAATTATTGACACGAATGAACGTTCTAATCAACCCTTTATGGATGAAAGTGGACGTTATTCTTTAATTTTCAATGGTGAGATTTACAATTTTCATGAATTGAAAGATGAATTATTGGCACAAGGTCATACTTTTACAACCACTTCAGACACGGAAGTTTTATTTAAATTGTTGATTGCAAAAAAAGAAAAAGCATTAGATGATTTAAGAGGATGTTTTGCTTTTGCATTTTATGATTTAGAAGATGATTATGTACTTCTTGCGCGAGATCGCATGGGAATTAATCCGTTATTATATGCAATTCAAGACGATTCATTTGTTTTTGGCTCAGAATTATTTGTTTTCAAAGATTTAGGTATTGTAGGGACAATTGATAACGAAGCACTAAATTACTATTTTCAATACACTTATATTCCTGCTCCACTAACAATTTATAAGGAAGTGAAAAAATTGGAAGCTGGACACTTCATCGAAATTAAAGGCACAAACATAAATATTCAAAGTTATTGGACACCTGCAAATGAAAAGAAGTTTTTGGGAACTTTTGACGAGGCAAAAATAGAATTAAAAAAACGAGTTGAATTTGGAGTTATTTCACAACTTGAGGCGGATGTACCTATTGGAACATTTTTAAGTGGTGGAATTGATAGCTCATTAGTTTCTGCAATTGTAGCCACAAAAAAGCCGGATTTACATACTTTTTCAGTTTCTTTTGGAGATCAAGAAGCATATGATGAGAGTAAATATGCACTTTTAGTTGCAAATCACATTAAATCAAACCACCATGTAATTCGATTGGTTGAAAATGATTTTAAGCAAAATTTCCAAGCAATTTTAGACTCCTTTGACGAGCCTTTTGCAGATTCTTCAGCGATTGCTATGTGGTTTTTAGCACAAGAAACGAGTAAACATTTAAAAGTTGCCCTTTCCGGCGACGGTGCTGATGAATTATTAGCGGGATACAACAAACATTTGGCATTTGCAAAGGCGAAAAAATTAGCTATTAGCAAAAAAATAGCCTTGAAAGCTGCATCAAGTGTTTTGAAACCTGTTTTAATTCGTAAAAACCCAAAAAAGTTTCATAAAATCAAAAAATTCATTCATTTATCTGATTTAAAATGGCCAGATAATTATTGGTTTTTAGCATCAAACATTGGTGAAGAATCGAAAAACAATCTATTGTTAAAACCTGAAAAAACAAAAAACATCTATGAATCAAAATCTGATTCCTTAAATGATTTTTTATTTCTGGATCAAAAGTATGTTCTCCCAAATGATATGCTCAAAAAAGTCGATTTAATGAGCATGAGACATAGTTTGGAAGTGCGAACTCCATTCATGGATAAGGATTTAGTGAAATTTATCAATTCCTTACCCGAAGATTGGAAACTAAAAGGCGAAACTGGAAAATTTATTTTACGAGAGACTTTTAAAGATTATCTGCCAACTGAAATATTTACTCGAAGCAAACAAGGTTTTGAAGTGCCGATAAATGCATGGATCAAAAATTCATGGACTGAATTAATTCCACAAATTTGGTTTGAAGAAAAATATTTGGAAAAACAAAAACTTTTTGAGCTAAATTCCGTAAAAGAACTAAGGGAAAGATTTTTTAGAAATATTGGTACTGCAAGTCAAGAAATGTGGGCATATTTAGTATTTCAAAATTGGTATCAAAAAAATAACGTGAATGCCTAAAGTTTTAAGGATAATTAACCGATTTAACCTCGGTGGACCAACATATAACGCCACTTTTTTAACGAGATTTCTTGATAAGGATTTCGAAACCATGCTTATAGGTGGTTTACCTGAAAAACACGAATCAGATTCTTTGCACATTGTTGAAGAGTATGGAGTTACACCTGTGCTCATCAAGGAAATGCAAAGAGTTCCAAACTTCAAAAGTGATCGAGAAGCCTATTTGAAAATCAAACAAATTATTCAGGAATTTCAACCAGATATAGTTCACACTCATGCTTCTAAGGCAGGAGCTTTGGGAAGAAAAGCGGCATTTGCTTGTAATGTTCCTGTAGTAGTGCATACTTTTCATGGACATGTTTTTCACTCTTATTTTGGAAAGGTAAAAACCTTATTATTCAAATTTATTGAACGTCGATTAGCTAAAAAATCATCTGGCATTGTAGCAATAAGCGAAATTCAAAAGAAAGAACTTTCAGAAATTCATAACATTTGCCCAGCTTCAAAAATCAAAGTTATTCCCTTAGGATTTGATTTATTAAAATTTAATGAAAAGTCAAAAACCGAAAGAGAATCTGTCAGAGAAAAATATGGAATTAAAGATGAAGAAGTTGCAATTGCCATAATTGGAAGATTAACTGCAATTAAGAATCACGCCTTCTTTTTTAACGTTGTGGAAAATATTTTAAGCAAAGGAATTCAAAAAGTTAAATTTTTCGTTGTTGGAGATGGGGACTTAAAAGATTTTGTTGTTCAAAAAAGTCAAGACATAAACAATAAATACGGAGAAAAAGTAATTTTAACATCTTGGATAAAAGATATCGCCACATTTAACGCTGGAATGGACATAATCTGTCTAACTTCCGATAATGAAGGAACTCCTGTAAGCCTAATAGAAGCGCAAGCTAGTGAAGTTGCTATAATTACAACAAATGTTGGTGGAGTTAAAGATATAATGTTAGATGGCGAAACGGGTTTCATCGTTGAAAAGGGCGATTTGAAAGATTACTGTGAAAAATTGGTTTATTTGATAGAAAATGACGAAATTCGCAGAAAAATGTCGCAAACTGGTTGGACTTATGTAAGAGATAAATTTCATTACACCAGATTAGTGAAAGATATGGAAGCATATTATAGAGAATTATTACAGAAAGTAACAAAATGAGATACTACAAATTAACTTTTAATTCATTTTATTTCCTTATTACAAGCATCCTTATTGCTAGTTGTGGTGTGAATAGTAACATTATGTTTAAGACTCCAAAGGGTGTTGATTATAAATATGATTCTATTCCTATGAAACCTGCGGAGGAATATAAAATTTCTAAAGATGATAAAATTGCTTTTACGATAAGTAATAATTTAGGTCATAAAATCATTGATAATCAAACAGGAGTTGGTGGTGTTAATCCCACAGCAATGAATGCGAAGGAAATGGAATACATCGTGAAAAATGATGGTTTTACGGAGCTTCCTGTAATAGGTAATGTTCATGTTGAAGGCTTAACTATTACACAATGTCAAGACACACTTGCCAAAAAGTACGCAAAGGAGCACCAAAGTCCATTTGTGCAAGTTCGTGTAACAAATCAGCGCGTAATAGTTTTCCCAGGTGAGGGAAGTGATGCAAAGGTTATTCCCCTAACAAACACAAATACAACCTTGATGGAAACCATTGCGCAAGCTGGAGGAATAACAGATAGAGGTAAGGCAAACACTATCAAATTAATGCGCAAAATTAATGGCAAAAGAGAAATCTATCTTATTGATTTATCTACTATAGATGGTTTAAAATACACTGACATGATTGTCCAGTCAAATGACTACATTTATGTTGAGCCTGACCCAAGGATTGCAAGGGAAACACTTGCCCAAATTACACCTTTTGTGACCATTTTATCAAGCTTAGCAATAGTTTTAACCGTTTTAAATAGACAATAGAAAGTGAATTCAGCTCAAAAAGGATTAATTATAAATAAGGGGTATAACCCACACTTATTGCGCTCCGTATTAAGGAAATTTTGGTTTTTACCAATAATTTTTATCAGTATTTTTCTTAGTATTGCGTTCCTATATTTGCGTTATACAAAAATGGTTTTTAAATCAAGCTCGGTAATACAAATAGAAAAGAAAGATCAAGGAAAAGAAATTTTAGATATTGAAGAAATAGCACAAAATGAAAATAATATTTCATCGGAAATAGAATTGTTAAAATCGGAATTCTTGTTTGAAAATGCAATAGAAAACATGAATTTAAATGTAAGTTTATTTTCTAAAGGAAATATACTTACTGAGGAATTATATCATATGAGTTCTTTTAATGTTATTCCCTTTGAATTAAAAGATTCTGCACTTTGTAATACTCCAATTTTTATAAAGTCAGACGGAAAAAAAGTCACCTTTTCATACACATTTATGAATAGAAAGGAAAGTTTTACAGGTAAACTAGATGAACGCATTTCCAATAAGCATTTTGATGTTATTTTTAAAATAATGGATTACAAAGCTTTTAATGAATTAAATACCCAAAATGAACTTTACTTTACCTTTAATGAAAAAAAATCTCTTATCAAAAGGTTACTTTCTGGTCTTGAAGTAGCACCTGCTGATCCAGAAGCCCAAACAGTTCTAATAAATTACAAGGGAAATAATCCGCTCCTTTGCCATGACATTATTGTATCATTAACTAATGCATTTTTTAATTATGATGATGAAATTCAAAAAAAATCATCTGAAAACATTTTAACATTCATAAACTTACAATTAGATTCAATTGCCGGTGAATTAAAATATTCCAAAGACAGTTTAACACGATACTTAAAATCCTCCAATTTACCCGACCCAGATGAAATGGGAAAAAGTATAAATGAGAATATCAATACTATTTCTGATAAGTTATATGAATTAGACAATGAAATTAGCACCCTAAGATTAGTCAATTCAAAATTAAAAGCTGATCCAAATCGCTTAGAAATATACAAACTAATTCCAGAAATGCTAGGTAAAAGTTATGAAAACTCCCTATCAAAGCAAATACAAGATCTTTATAATCTATTAGAGAAAAAAGAAGATTTACTTTTCGAATTAACAGAAGAAAATTCCGTAATCAAAGATATTAATGCGAAAATAAATTCAAAAATTTATTCAATCAAAAAAAGTGTAACAACTATTCTTGAACGATTAATTGAGAATCAAAGATTAATGCAAAGTAAATTATCAGGTTTTGAAAGTGAATTCTTTAGTCTCCCAGATAAAAAAATGGAGTATAACCGACTCAAATCACTCCAAGATTTAAATGAAAAATATTATGGATTATTAGCTGAAAAAAAAGTACTTTATTCTATTTCAAAGGCAGGTTTTTCAAGTAATAACAGAGTATTAACACAACCCGAAATTTCTGCTTCTCCCATAAGTCCTAATAGAAAAATGGTTTATGGAGGGTTTCTTTTTGTTGGTTTACTTCTAGGACTTACCTATTTGGCATTTAAATACTTTACCTTTAATGAAATCAACAATGCGGATGAATTAAAAATGCTACTACCTGAACAGGCTAGTATTTTAGGAAGTGTTCCAATCACTAAAAGAAGCATGGATTTCTCACAAATCATTGTACATGATTCTCCAAAATCAATGTTATCTGAAGCATTAAGAAACATTCGTGCAAATATGAGTTTCATTAAAAAGGATGCTCAAACGATTGCCATTTCATCTTCAATTTCGGGAGAAGGTAAAACTTTCGTTGCACTAAATCTTGCTGCAATTATTGCCATGTCTGGAAAGAGAACAATTGTAATAGATTTAGATTTGCGTAAACCAAAAATTCACCTAGGTTTCAATACAAATAATGACAATGGGATGAGTAATTTGATTGTAAATCAAATTTCACTAATGGAATGTATTCAGAAATCGGAAATAGTAAATTTAGATTTTATCACCGCAGGTCCAATCCCTCCAAATCCCTCAGAACTAATATTAAGTAAGGACTTTCAAAATATTTTGGAAAAAATAAAATCAATGTATGACGTAATCATAATTGATAATCCACCAGTTGGACTAGTTTCTGATGGTGTACAAATTTTAGCTTCTGCAGATATTCCTATTTATGTTTTCAAAGCACATTACTCTAAACGCGTTTTTGCAGAAAGGGTGAGGGAATTATTTGAAGTGCAACAAATTAAATCACTAAATGTGATTCTAAACGGTGTTGTTCCAGGAAGAAGTGGATATGGCTACGATTATGGTTATAATTACGGTTATGGTTACGGTTATGGCGGTGGATATTATTACGAAGAAAGTGATAAGAAAAAAACATTATGGTCCAAAATTTTGAAATTTTTAAGAATTAGAAAGTAAATGAGTATTAAGATTCTACAATTGTTAGCTTTCTGTGGTGCAGGAATTATTATTTCAATGGTTATCAATTCCTTATTACTTCGATTTTCCAAATCTTTGGGAATTAGGAATAATAATGACGTAATTATTAGATGGAGTAACCAATCTAAACCAAGTTTAGGTGGAGTTAGTTTTTATATTGTATTCCTATTTACAGCTATTGGATTTAGTATCGTTTTCAGTGAAGATGATTCCATTTTTAAAAATACAGAATATATAGGATTGTTAACAGCAGGAACCCTAGCTTTTATAATGGGGCTAGCAGATGATGCATACAATACACAGCCTTTGGCAAAATTATTCATTCAAATTTTATGTGGAGTTGTATTTGTTTTTACCAACACTACAATAAACCTTACGCACAATCAATGGATTGATGGATTTATAACAATTATTTGGGTGATTACCTTAATGAATTCGCTGAACATGTTAGACAATATGGATGGAATTACCGGCACTACCGTCCTTTTCATTTTGCTTTCATGCTTATTAGCTTCGTTTTTAATTTACGATTTAAATAGAAATATATGGTCAATTTTTCTAGTATCAATCATAGGATCAATTTTAGGTTTTTTATATTATAATGTAAATCCGTCAAAATTATTTATGGGGGATGCAGGAAGTCAATTTATTGGTTTATTTGTATCTTTCTTTTCAATAAAATGTCTATGGAACGTTGGTGAATTAACAAATAATCCTTCTTGGATTGGAGCTGTTATTTGTTTGATTGCATTTACTCCAGCAGCTGTCGATTCACTTACGGTTACAATAAACCGACTTAAAAAAGGAACATCACCAATGGTTGGAGGGAAAGATCATACTACTCATCATCTTGTTTATGCAGGATTAAATGATAAACAGGTCTGGTATGTGTTTTTATTAATTTCATTTATTTCCACTATTTTAAGTGTTTACATGGTTTACATTTGCAGAATGGGAATTATTGTTCCATTAATTTTCTTTTTACTTTTCTTTATTTCGGTGTTCTTCGTTTTATATCGATTTACCTTAAAATATCATCCTCCTAAAGAAAAATAATTTTTATCCATGGATGAAAAAAAACCAAAAAACCAAGAATTCATTGAAGTCTTTGGTGCGAGAGAACATAATTTAAAAAATATTGACCTTAAAATCCCAAGAAACAAATTAGTTGTTTTTACAGGTTTATCTGGTTCAGGAAAATCCTCTTTGGCATTCGATACCATTTTTGCAGAAGGTCAACGAAGATATATTGAAACATTTTCTTCCTACGCTAGACAATTTTTAGGCGGACTAGAACGACCTGACGTTGATAAAATTGAAGGTCTAAGTCCCGTAATTTCTATTGAACAAAAAACAGTTTCTCGTTCACCACGATCCACGGTAGGTACTATTACTGAAATATATGATTTTCTAAGATTATTATACGCAAGAGCAGGAACTGCATTTTCCTATGTAAGTGGAGAAAAAATGGTGAAATACTCCGATGATCAAATTGTTGATTTAATTTTAAAACAATTCGACGGGAAAAAAATAATCATTCTAGCCCCAAAAATTAAAGGTAGAAAAGGACATTACAGAGAATTATTTGACCAATTACGAAAATCAGGATTCTCCAAAGTTAGAATAGATGGCGAAGTAAAAGATATCGAAAATGGTATGCGACTTGATCGCTATAAAATTCACGACATTGAATTGGTTATTGATCGCCTTAAGGTCGACTCAAAAGATAGAAAAAGACTGTACGACACAGTAATTCTGGCTATGAAACATGGTAACAAAGCCATGATGGTGATGGATTTTGACACAAATGCCGTACAGCATTTTAGTCGTTCATTGATGTGTCCAAGTTCTGGAATCAGTTATCCTGAACCTGAACCAAGTTTATTCTCATTCAATTCACCCTATGGAGCTTGTCCGACATGCAATGGTTTAGGTGAAGTTTCTGAGATTGATATGGATAAAATTATTCCTGACGCAAAATTAAGTATCAAAAAAGGGGGATTTGCTCCACTTGGAGAATACAAAAAAACATGGATTTTTGAGCGTATTGATGCTTATTTGATGCAAGAGGGATTTACATTAAATTCTGCCATACAAGATTTCTCTGAAGATGTTTTACATGTGTTACTTTATGGAAACGAAGGTTTGGAAAGATCTCCAAAGGATAAATCAATCATTTTTGAAGGAATAATTCAATATGTTTCCCGCCATTCAGAAGAAAGTTCTGCTGCAATTCAACGTTGGGCGCAAAGTTTTATGAATCGCGTAATTTGTCCTGAATGTCATGGTACTCGCTTAAAAAAAGAGGCTCATTTTTTCAAGATTGGGGACAAGCATATAGGTGATTTAGCTCAAATGGATATTGGCGAATTGCATGCTTGGTTTAAACTAGTCGAAGCAAAATTAAACGAGCAAGAATTAACAATCGCCATAGAAATTATTAAAGAAATTAGAACTCGAATCAATTTCATAATGGAAGTTGGTTTGGAATATTTGTCATTACATAGATCAGCTCGTTCCTTGTCGGGTGGTGAAGCTCAACGCATTCGATTGGCAACTCAAATTGGATCTGAATTGATGAATGTGTTATACGTTTTAGATGAACCAAGTATTGGATTACATCAACGAGACAATTCACGCTTAATCAATTCATTAAAACGACTTCGTGATGGTGGAAATTCCGTAATTGTCGTTGAACACGATCGCGAAATGATTGAGGCAGCCGATTTTTTAGTGGATATTGGTCCACGAGCAGGAGTTCATGGAGGTGAAATTACCAATGCAGCGCCATTTAAGGACATAAAAGTCAATAATTCATTCACAACAAAATATTTAAATGGTGAATTAAAAATCGAAATTCCAACAAAACGCAGAAAAGGAAACGGGAAAAAAATCAGTTTACTTGGGGCAAATGGACACAATCTCAAAAACGTAGATTTACACATTCCACTTGGAACTTTGACTTGTGTTACAGGGGTTTCTGGAAGTGGAAAATCAACTTTAATTCACAATACCCTCTACCCTATTTTAAATGCGCATATTTACAACGGTGTAAAAAAACCAATGCCCTACAAAAAAATTGTTGGTTTGGAATTATTAGATAAAGTAATTGAGATTGATCAAAATCCAATTGGAAGGACACCAAGATCAAATCCAGCGACCTATACAAACGTTTTTACTGAAATCAGAACTTTATATGCTTCTTTGCCTGAAGCGCAGATACGAGGCTACAAACCCGGTAGATTTTCATTTAATGTAGCTGGCGGAAGATGTGAAACTTGCGGTGGTGGTGGTGTAAAAGTCATTGAAATGAACTTCTTACCTGATGTTTACGTTCAATGTGAAACCTGTCAAGGAAAAAGATACAACCGAGAAACATTAGAAGTTCGCTATAAAGGGAAATCAATCAGCGATGTACTTTCCATGACGATTGAAGACGCTGTTCCATTTTTTGAAAAAATACCAAAAATCAATCGTGTTTTAGAAACTCTGGCTTCTGTCGGTTTGGGATATATTACCTTGGGACAATCTTCAACAACATTATCAGGAGGAGAAGCACAACGAATTAAATTAGCGACAGAACTTTCCAAAAAAGGAACAGGCAGTACCATTTATATTTTAGATGAACCATCAACTGGTTTGCATTTTGAAGATATCCGTATGTTACTTATTGTTCTAAATCGTTTGGTGGATGAAGGCAACACTGTTTTGGTAATTGAACACAATTTAGATATCGTAAAAGTAGCTGACTATGTGGTAGATTTAGGTCTTGAAGGCGGAAAAGGTGGTGGGGATATTTTATTTTCAGGCACTCCTGAAAACCTCATCAAAATAAAAGAAAATCAATCGCATACAGCAAAATATTTAAAAATTGAAATGGGATTGTAAGATTTTTTGTAATTTTACTACTTGCGAAAAAAACCAACGGTAATTTCCCGAATGAAATAGGGATCAAAAAGACACTTCACTTTTCGCTTATATTAATCAAATTTTATATAAAATGAACGTACATAGAAAAGATTGGACAGATATAAAAACGAATGATAGTTGGGCAATTTTTAAAATCATGTCAGAATTCGTTGAAGGATACGAAAGAATGGCTAAAATTGGACCGTGTATTTCTGTTTTCGGATCTGCTAGAACAAAAGAAGAAAATCAATATTTTAAACTAGCAACTGAAGTAAGTGAATTACTTGCAAAAGCTGGTTATGGCGTAATTACAGGTGGTGGTCCAGGAATTATGGAAGCAGCTAACAAAGGTGCTCAATTAGGCGGTGGAAAATCAGTGGGTTTAAACATCGATTTGCCTTTTGAACAAAATCACAATCCATATATCGATCAAGAACACAATTTAGAGTTCGATTATTTCTTTGTGAGAAAAGTAATTTTCGTAAAATACTCTCAAGGATTTGTGGTTCTTCCGGGTGGATTTGGAACTTTAGATGAAATGTTTGAAGCTTTGACTTTAATTCAAACTAAAAAAATCAGTAACCGACCAGTTGTTTTAATAGGAAAATCTTATTGGACAGGTTTGATGGAATGGGTTGAAAAAGTAATGTTAAACCAAGAAAATAACATCTCAGCAAAAGATTTAAACTTGTATTCAATTGTTGACACGGCTGAAGAAGCAGTGAAATACATCGAAGACTTTTACAGAAATCACGAGTTATCTCCAAATTTCTAAAGAATAGATTCTAATAATTGTAGAGCTCTTTCATTTTGGAAGGGCTTTTTTGTTAGGCGAAAACTTTGATATGATACTGTTAGATAAAAATTAAACCTCTGAAAATCAAATACAAAAAAGTTTTTAACGGTTAAATCGATTATTTTTTGGCTGCGAAATCCCTTTTTCAGCTATTAGTCGCCTTGCCTTTTGCTCTTTTTTTATTTGTGGATACGTTTCATGAAACGTATTCTACAAGAAAAAAGGCAAAAATCTTCGTCGAGCTAGCCGCTTTCAAAGGCGCAGTTATTTGTAAAAATTTGATTTACAGAGATAAAAATGTTTATAACCGATAAATCACTTATATCAGATTCTACCCTTGCGAAGGCGAATAGCTTTGTGAACTGGTGATTTTATTGTGAAACGGTAAAAACAAAGCGCATGCTCTTGTTTTTACGATTGAACAAAAAGCACTAGCAGCAAACTAGCAGCCATAGAAAGACAGGTAGCCAAATTTAAAAACCTGATAATCAAAGATAAAAATGTTTTTAACGGTTAAATCAGTTAGTGTTTTCACTTCCTACTGCTTTCAGAATATACCTCTACCCCAACCTCTTCATCACATAAGAACTAATCTTCTCATACAATTGTTGTGGAAAATAGGTCCTCCACTCTATTTCATCCAATTCACCTTTCATGACAAAATAATTGTCGATACGAGCTTTTTCAAATTCTTTGGTCACATAATCCTGAAAATTCACCAAAGCAATCCAGCCATCTTCTACTTCTTCAAACCATTCCTCGTAATAGCAATCGTCTGAATAATGAAAATTTAGAACATTTTCTCCGATTAAAATAAACTGATTGATTCCATGATCCATAATTGGCTCTATGATATCACGTTTCAAAGTCATGATATCGTTTTCAATCGCATCGTTCCATTCGCCAATAAACTCGATAATACAAAAACCTTGATCGTAATCTACGTAAAGGATTTTCATGAATAAAGTAGGCGAACCGAAATTATCCCACTGAGGATGAATCAAATAGTTGTATATGCGATCCGTAAATTCAAATTCGCTGTAAGTTCGATCATAAAAAGGCGATGATGGATCCTCTGAAGCGATATATAAATCACGCCAAGCGAAATATGGTTCGATGAAATGCATGGTGTAAAGATACAAAAAAACGCCCCACTTACGAAGGGCGTTTCAAATTGATATAGAGTTTAAAACTTACTGTTAACTATTACTTTTTAACTGCAGCGTCATATACTGCTTTAAAAGCTTCTGGGTGATTCATTGCTAAATCAGCTAAAACCTTACGGTTTAACTCCATTCCACTTTTATTCATAGCTCCCATGAATTGAGAATAGCTCATTCCGTGCTCACGTGCACCAGCGTTAATACGTTGGATCCACAATGAACGGAAACTTCTTTTCTTTTGTTTACGACCTTCATAGGCGTATAACAAACCTTTTTCAACTGCGTTTTTTGCAACTGTCCAAACATTTTTTCTTCTTCCAAAGTAACCTTTGGCAAGCTTCATAAAGTTCTTTCTTCGAGCTCTAGAAGCAACGTGATTTACCGATCTTGGCATAATTTTTAGTTTTTTAATAAGGAGTGTCCGTCAGGTGACGGATCTTTGGGACTCAATTACTGGGTGAACAACTTTTGTAAACCTAATTTTTTATTATTTTGAATTAAGTGTTTTGCAACGACTTATTTCATGCATAATTGCAATTTGATATTTGCCTCATCTGATTTGTGAACCAAACCATCTTTAGTCAAATTTCTTTTTTGTTTAGTAGCTTTTTTCGTAAGAATGTGGCTTTTGAAAGCGTGTTTTCTTTTGATTTTACCACTACCAGTAAGCACGAATCTCTTCTTTGCACTGGATTTTGTTTTCATTTTTGGCATCTTCTCTTTTTTTTAAAGGTTTGCTCTATATCAGCTTCTTAAATAGTTAGCAGTTTTAAGTGAGTAGTTATAAGTATTCAACTTCTAACTCATAACTAATTACTTCTAACTAACTTTATTTCTTTTTAGGATTCAACATGATAATCATTCGCTTTCCTTCCAATTTTGGCATTGCTTCCAATGCTCCCAAATCAGCTAGTTCATTAGCGAATTTCAATAACAATAATTCTCCTCTGTCTTTAAATACAATTGTTCTCCCTCGGAAAAAAACGTAAGCTTTCACTTTACTTCCCTCTTCTAAGAACTTTTTAGCGTGAACCAATTTGAAATTAAAATCGTGATCGTCAGTATTTGGACCAAAACGAATTTCTTTAATTACAATTTTACTTTGTTTTGCCTTTAACTCCTTTGTTTTTTTCTTTTGGTTGTATAAAAACTTACGGTAATCCATAATTTTGCATACAGGAGGCACAGCGTTTGGAGAAATCTCAACTAAGTCCAACTCTTGCTCTTCAGCTAATTTAATAGCATCGTAAGTTGACATTACTTTTGGTTCCTCATTTTCCATAACCAATCGTATTTCACGAGCAGTTATTTTACCATTGATACGGTGTAATTCCGTTTCTTCTTTTGGTTGAAATCTTTTTCTTGGTTCTTTTCTCATTTATTTAGTTAAGCATTACTAGCTAATTCATTTTCAACTGCTTGATTTAAGGTATTCATGAAATTTTCAATCGACATAGATCCTAAGTCACCTTGTAATCTTTGTCTTACTGAAACCTCGTTATTAGCTTCTTCTTTTTCACCAATTATCAACATAAATGGTGTTTTTTTGATTTCTGCCTCACGAATTTTCTTACCTATCTTCTCATTTCGGTCGTCAACGAATCCGCGAATATCGGAATTATTTAGCAATTCTGAAACTTTTTCTGCATAAGAATTGTATTTTTCACTAATTGGTAAAATCGCAACTTGCTCTGTTGCTAACCAAAGAGGGAAATCTCCACCGCAATGTTCCAACAAAACAGCCACAAAACGTTCCATTGAACCAAAAGGCGCTCGGTGAATCATAACTGGCCTATGTTTCTGATTATCAGTACCTGTGTATTCCAATTCAAAGCGCTCAGGAAGGTTATAATCTACTTGGATTGTACCCAATTGCCACTCTCTTCCGATTGCATCTTCTACCATGAAATCCAATTTTGGACCATAGAAAGCTGCTTCACCATATTCGATGTAAGTATTTAAGCCTTTTTCTGCAGCAGCTTCGATGATTGCGTTTTCTGCTCTTTCCCAATTTTCATCTGTTCCGATGTATTTCGTTGGGTTTTCTGGATCACGCAAAGAAATTTGTGCTTTGTAGTTTTTGAAATCCAATGTTTTCAAGACATACAACACAATATCAATTACTTTTTTGAACTCTTCTTTCACTTGATCTTGTGTACAGAAAATATGCGCATCATCTTGCGTAAATCCACGTACACGAGTTAAACCGTGCAATTCGCCCGATTGTTCGTAACGGTAAACTGTTCCAAACTCAGCAAAACGAGCTGGTAAATCCTTGTATGAACGTGGTTTAGATTTGAAAATCTCACAGTGATGCGGACAGTTCATTGGTTTCAAATAAAACTCTTCGTTTGGATCTGGAGTTCTAATTGGTTGAAACGAATCTGCTCCATACTTTTCATAGTGACCAGAAGTAACGTACAATTCCTTATTCCCGATATGAGGCGTAATTACTTGCTCGTAACCAGCTTTTTTCTGTGCTTTTTTCAAGAAATTTTCTAAACGCTCACGCAAAGCAGCTCCTTTTGGTAACCACAATGGCAAACCTTGACCAACTTTTTGAGAAAAAGTGAATAATTCCAATTCTTTCCCCAATTTACGGTGGTCACGTTTTTTGCTTCTTCTAATTTCTCTAAATATTCTGTTAACTCAGCTTGTTTCGGGAAAGTGATTCCGTAAATTCGAGTCAATTGTTTGTTTTTTTCGTCACCTCTCCAATACGCACCCGCAATTGCAGTTAATTTAACCGCTTTGATTGGACTTGTGTTTGGTAAATGTGGTCCACGACATAAATCTGTAAAATTACCTTGGGTATAGAAAGTGATGTTTCCATCCTCTAATCCTTCCAATAATTCTAATTTGTATGGATCTTGTTTTTCGGTGAAATACGCAATTGCCTCAGCTTTAGAAATATCTTGACGAATGAAAGCGCTTTTTTCTTTCGCTAATTCCTTCATTTTGTTTTCGATTTTCTCTAAATCTTCCTCTTTAATGGAATGCTCCAAAAAGTCAACATCATAGTAAAAACCATTTTTCACTGGAGGTCCGATTGCCAATTTAATTCCAGGATAAAAGAACTCCAAAGCTTCCGCCATCAAATGCGCAGATGAATGCCACATGGTTGATTTTCCTTCCAAATCATTCCAAGTCAATAAACTCAAAGTACTGTCTTGGGTAATCGTTCGTGTTGCGTCAATTACTTCATTATTTACTTTGGCTGCTAGTACATTTCTAGCCAATCCCTCGGAAATACTTAGAGCAACATCCATAGCTGTTGAGCCTTTTGGATATTCTCTTACCGAACCATCTGGAAGTGTAATTTTAATCATTTTTTTCAAAAATTAACTGCGTTGCTGCTAACGCGGTGAAGGTGCAAAGATAGTGAAAAATTGAGAATTAACAGAATCAATTGTTAAGAATTTAGATGCATTTACTGAAAAAAAATATAACTTTGACTCATGATTCAAAACAAAGAAATTTTCACCACAGCGGACGGCTCCAAAACTTTTTATTTACCTGAATTGAATGAGTATTACCATTCGCACCATGGGGCGATTCAAGAAGCGAAACATGTTTTTTTGAAAAATGGCTTATTTGAAAGGTCAAATCAAGCTGAAATTTCGATTTTTGAAGTAGGATTTGGAACGGGTTTAAATGCTTTTTTGACGGCAATAGAAGCTGAAAAACTCAAGCTACAAATCTCTTACACAGGAATTGAGGCTTTTCCTTTAACTTCTATCGAAGCGAGTGAAATGACCTACACCAACAATCCTGATTTGGAGTTGTGTGATGATTTATTTACTACAATTCACGCCACAGAATGGAACAAGGAAATTGAAATCACTGCCAATTTCGAACTGACAAAAATCAATCAGAAATTACAAGATATTGTGTTGGAAAAAGGACAATTTGACATCATTTATTTTGATGCTTTTGGTCCACGTGTGCAAGATGAATTGTGGCAGTTGGAGATTTTTCAGAAATTATTCGATTCACTAAAACCAAATGGACTTTTCGTTACTTATTGCGCTAAAGGACAGGTGAAAAGAGATTTAAAAGCTGTCGGTTTTGTAGTTGAAACCTTGGCTGGTCCTCCTGGAAAAAGAGAAATGGTTAGAGGAAGGAAATTGATTAGCTAATTTTAATTAAATTTGAAATATGAAAATTTTCTACACGCTTTTACTTGTTAACTTGTTAACTGATTTTGCAAGTTCCCAAACAGATTTCCAAAACATTCAACTTCCACGACCGAAAAAAGCGAAATACTATTACGCACAATGCGAACCTTCGATTGCGATTAATCAGCAAAACACGAATGATTTGATTGCGGGAAGCATCATCAACGATTATTATTTCTCTAAAGACGCTGGTAAAACATGGAAAGCTAGTTCATTGAAATCAAAATACGGCGTTTGGGGCGATCCTGTGATGCTGTTTGACAAACATGGAGCAGCTTACTATTTTCATTTGGCGAAGTACAAGAAGGTTTTTATAGACCGAATTGTTTGCCAAAAAGCAGATAGCTTGAATGCAAAATTTTCAAAGGGAACCTTCCCGAAACCAAATGGTAAGAAGGCGCAGGATAAACATTGGGTAGC
>JBKCGI010000202.1:0-33949 GCA_046303515.1 Flavobacteriia bacterium
GCATATATTACATAATTATTCGCGATCCGCTGCACTTCCCCTTCAAACAAATCTGGTGAAAGTGTTTTTACTTTTTTAGCCGGAACGCCAGCGTAAATACTCCAAGATTCCACACGAGTGCCTTCCAACAAAACTGCTCCAGCAGCAATGATGCAATTCGCTTCAATGTAGCAATTATCCATTACGATGGCACCCATTCCAATCAAAACATTGTCTTCGATTGTACAACCGTGCACCAATGCATTGTGACCGATAGAAACATTATTTCCCAAAGTTGTTTTAGTTTTCTCGAAGGTTGCATGTAATACCGCTCCATCTTGAATGTTGACTTTGTTTCCCATGCGAATGGAATTTACGTCGCCACGCACAACTGCTGAAAACCAAACTGAACATTGATCTCCCATGATTACATCACCAACAATTGTTGCGTTTTCCGCGAACCAACAATCTTCTCCAAATTGA
Source organism: Flavobacteriia bacterium (assembly GCA_046303515.1). Classification (GTDB taxonomy): domain Bacteria; phylum Bacteroidota; class Bacteroidia; order Flavobacteriales_D; family Crocinitomicaceae; genus M2408. The sequence goes on from JBKCGI010000202.1 coordinate 463, forward strand.
GGTTCGAAACCTCTGCAAGCTTTAATTAATGCCATTATTTTCGTTTTATTTCTCCAATTAATAAGGAATAAGGTTTCAAATTTTCTACGTGATCAAAAATTACTTTTAAAATAGCCAAAACAGGTATAGCTAAAAACATCCCACCTACACCAGCGATTGCTCCACCAATAATTACAGCCAACATGGAAGCAAAAGCGTTAATGCTCACTTGTGAACCTACAACTTTTGGAATTAAAATATTATTGTCAATCAATTGAACAACAACATTCACAATGATTACTCCAGAGATTAAACTCAAATCCGTGCCACCAACAATGGTCATCAACAAACTTATCGAACATGCTATCAAAATACCGATGTATGGAATTAAGTTTAAAATGGCCGTTAAAAGTCCCAAGAAAATAAAATATTTTGCACCAATTATCCATAAACCGACACCCGTCATCAAAGCAACAATTATCATTTCGATAAATAATCCAAGCATGTATTGACGGATGACTTTTGAAATTTGATTTAAAATTTCATTTGTTTTGGTTACTCGTCCTTTTTTATTGATTTGCTGAATGAATTTGACAAAATTATGTCTGTAAATCAAAATTAAAAAAGTATAAATCGGAATTAACACAATATTGAAAATGATATCCGTAATTCCATTTAGAGATTCAAAGGAATTGGCGCTAATCAATTTTCCTGATTCAAGGGATTTGTGAATGATATCACTTTGTTTTTTGAGATTAAAATTAAACGTTTGACTAATCCATTCTTGTAGCTGATGAAAATTAGTTAATAGATTTTTCTGTATCACAGGTAAATCATTTAACAAATTGGCTATTTGACTACTTAAAACAAAAACTAGCACACTTAGCACTGACAATGCAACAATTATAGCTGATAATGAAGCTAGTACATCTGGAAACTTAAGTTTATTTTTTAAAAAATAGACTATTGGCAAAAGTAATAAAGCAAAAATAAAGGCAATAATTATAGGCGTTAAAATTCCCTTTGCGAAATAGATAAATATTAGAATAACTGAAATAATAAAGATTCCAGCGGCACTTTTTGTTAAGTCAGATTGTGTATCTTTTTTATGAATCACTTTAAAAATTTCTATAAAATTACATCATAAAGTAGTGCAAAATTCACTTTTGTAAGTAAAAATTTATTTTTTACATAATTATCACATTTGGTAAAAAAATATGTACATTTGGTTAATTAATTTTACCTATGAAATCAAAGATAATCTTTTTCTGTGTTTTATTATTACTATACTCCTGTAAAAGCGGTATTGAAACTAAAGGTGAAAATGAAGTTAATTCAACTGGAAAAGAGCAAATAGCGCAAAATTTCAATTTAGATACATTGAAAGGAATGTACATTGGTGATTTTGGAGGAAGTGACATTCGCATTGTCATTAATTTCATTAGCCAAAATCATGCAGTAGGTTACAACATTCACAAAGGTTTACAGCGCAATATTTCTGGAAAAGTGATCGAAGACGAAACATCTGTAAGTTTGGAACTAAACGAACCTGGTGACAATAAATACGATGGCGTTTTCACTTTAGTATTTCAAAAAGTTGATTTTTCGTGCAAAGGAACTTGGAAAGCGAACGACAAGAAAATTGGCAAAAAAAGTTTTGTTTTAGAAAAAGTTAATGACCAAGATAACAATTTGAATTTCGACAGTTTAACGGTGAAAAGTATCAACAACAATAATTTCACTTCAATATTCTCCTACGTTTCGGATGTTGAAGGTGACTTTTATTTTGAAGATGATGGTGCTGCCAAATACGAATATTACCCTTCAAAAGATACGGTTGAACGCGTCGAACAAATGGAAGTCATCAATGGAACATGGACATTAAAAGAAGGTAAACTATCTGTAATCTGGCAAAAAAACACGTATTTCAAAGAAAAGAAATCAATGTTTGAAATTGTGATTAAACCAGAATATGAAATCTACCTCCTCTATAAAACAAGAAAATTATTTCCAGCTTTTTATTAACTTATGTTTTTTTCTAAGTCAATAAAATTTATTGCAGCTTGTTTAATTCTATATGCAAGTTATTTACTTTTATTGCTTTCCATTCCTTATTTGGAAATCAAACCAAATATTGAGTTTTTACTTACCAAACAATTCGTATATCACATTGATATTTGGCGTTGGGCTTTTTATATTCATGTTTATTCAAGCATTTTCGTAATTGTGAGTGGTTTGTTTCAATTTAGCAAATACCTAATTAACAAAAAGCCAAAAATTCATAGGTTTTCTGGTTATATATACATCATTTTTTTGCTTTTGATTTCTGGTCCTGGAGGATTAATCATGTCTTTTTATGCAAATGGTGGAATTTTAGCGCAAACAAGTTTCGTAATTCTTTCCATCCTTTGGATTTCATTTACCTTGTACGCCTTTATTTTAGTTAAGAAACAAAAGTATATTGAACACGGTAAATGGTTGTTGCGGTCCTACGCACTGACACTTTCAGCGGTGATGTTGCGTTTCTATTTACTCCTATTCGATTATTTTAGATTAAATATCGGACCAGTTGAAAGCTACATCATTGTTGCATACGCAAGTTGGATTCCAAATTTAATCTTTGCAGAAATACTAATCCGCAAAGGTTTTATTGAGAAATTATTTCAGAAATAATCCCATTACATTTATAAAATCATTGAATTAGGTCTAATTTTAATTCAAAATCAAATATTTATACAACTGATAATCTGTATTTTAAAAAATAATACATAAGAAACTTAGGTAAAAATTTGGAATACTTAAGAATCTTATGTATCTTTGTCCTATGTATACATCAGAACTTATAAAAGGAACATTAAAAACCATCATTTTAAATCTTCTTAAAGAAAAAGGAAGAATGTATGGTTACGAAATTACCCAAACGGTAAAAGATTTAACAGGAGGAAAAATTCAGATTACAGAAGGAGCACTTTATCCAACTTTGCATGCGCTAGAAAAAAACGGAGAACTAGCAACAGAAGAAGAGTACATTGGAAAAAGAGTACGGAAGTATTATACCGTTACGGAGCAGGGAACTATTTCTGCGACTGACAAGGTGAACGAATTTATCGATTTCATCCGTACAATGAAATATTTGTTAGACATTGAACCACAAGTAAGTAATGCGTAATATCAGTGATGACGAACTAGATTTCATATTAGAGGATATTAAAGCAAATGGGGTTGTACTTGAAGATCTGCAAAACAGCCTACTAGATCACATTTGTTGTATCATCGAACATGAAATGCCAGTAAATGAAGACTTTTATAAGTTTTACAGACAAATTCTGCCCCGTTTTTTCAAAAAAGAATTGAAAGAACTGCAAGTTGAAACGGAAAATTTACTAACGTTTAAAAATTATTATGCCATGAGAAACACATTAAAAATATCGGGAATTGTATCTGCTTTATTTACAATCCTAGGAGCAACTTTGAAGGTTTTACATCTGCCAGGAGCTGGATTCGCAATTATTTTAGGAGGAACATTATTTAGTCTACTATTTTTACCCCTAATGATTGTTTTAAAGTTTAAAGACGAGGAAAAACAAGTCGACAAAATTGTATTAAGTTTTGGCTTCTTGATAGCAATGGTTGCCTTTACAGGTGTTATTTTCAAATTGATGCATTGGCCTTGGGCAAATATCATGATGATAAGTGGTACTGCAACTTTTGTTTTTGCCTATGTTCCTTTGTACTATTTTACTAGAGTGAGAAGACCAGAGTTAAAATTCAACGCTACCATAAATTCAGTTTTGATGATGGCTTGCGGAGGATTAATCTTTGCTTTATTTAACTTAGGCTATGGTCAAAACAAGAATGAAAAATTATACGAAAACCTAAGTAAATCAAGTACTGAGATAATCATCAATGTGAAACAAATTCTTGATAAAACTGAAGTAAAAGATAGCAGTATTCTTGAACTACAAACTAAATTGGAAGCATTTCAGGAAAACTTTCAAAAATTAGAGATCAAAAAGTAATTTCTCAATAAAAAACACTTTCTCAATTTAAGAAAAAATAAATAGAATGCGACAAATTTTCATTTTGAAAAGCAAAATGTACATTCTGTGATACTTATTGGAATCTTTTTTTTAACTTAGAAAAAAAGATTCTGATGAGTGATTTTGAAATTTTTGTTTGCGAAGATGATCAGTGGTACGCTGACTTCTTGATGTACCAAATTGGATTAAACCCTGATTTTTTTGTCAAGAAATTTTATTCTGGAAAAGAATTACTGGCTGCTTTGCATTTACAGCCTGATGTAATTACATTGGATTATTCCCTACCCGACTTTAAAGGTGAAGATTTGGTTAAATTAATCAAAAAGGAATCTCCAAATACTGAAATCATTATTATTTCTGGACAAAGCGACATTTCTGTTGCTTTAAATTTATTGAAAAACGGAGTGTATGATTACCTTGTAAAGGACAACGACATCAAAGAAAGGCTTTGGAATACATTGATTCGAATTAAAGAGCAAACTAAATTAAAAGATAAAATTGAAAAATTATCCCAAGAAGTATCCAAAAAATACGATTTTTCAAAATCCATTATCGGATCGAGTGACAGTTTGAAACACACTTTTCAATTGCTTGAAAAAGCTTGCCAATCAAATATCAATGTTTCCATTACAGGCGAAACTGGAACAGGTAAAGAATTAATTGCTAAGGCTATCCATTACAATTCCAAACAGAAAAAAGGTCCATTTGTAGCAATAAATGTTTCCGCCATTCCGAAAGAACTGATTGAAAGTGAATTATTTGGCCATGAAAAAGGCGCCTTTACTGGAGCACAAACCAGACGCATTGGAAAATTCGAAGAAGCAGAAGGTGGGACAATATTTTTGGATGAAATAGGCGAAATGGATTTGCATACGCAAGTAAAAATCCTACGTGTACTCCAAGAAAAAGAGATAGTGCGTGTTGGCGAGAACAAAGCAGTAAAAATTAACTGTAGAATAATTACTGCAACTCACAGAGATTTAAATGAGGAAGTTCAAAAAAACAGGTTTCGCCAAGATTTGTATTACAGACTTATTGGTTTGCCAATCGAACTAGCCCCTTTGCGCGAACGCAAATCTGACATCATTCACCTTTCAACCCACTTCATCAAATTATTCGCCAAAGAAAATGATTTCCCAGTAAAAAAATTAAGCGAAGAATCCATTAAAAAACTCCTTAAATATAATTTTCCAGGAAATGTTCGGGAATTAAAATCTATCATCGATTTGGCAATGGTTCTGAGTGATGAACAAACTATTGAAGAACATAATATTGTCTTGAATGAAGCAAATTCCGTGCAGGATGTCTTTGCGGAAGAGTTAAGTTTAAATGAGGTCACAAACAATTTAATCAAAATGTATATGCAAAAATACAAAGGCAACATTCCCAAAGTGGCTGAAATTCTCGATATTGGAAAATCTACCATTTACAGATTAATTAAAGAAAATAATATTGAAATAAACTAAAAGATATGTACGGAATTGTAAATCAAGCTATCCAAGGTTTAGTTACTGAAAACTTTGGAGCAGACAAATGGCAGGAAATTAAACAAGCGGCACAAATTGATGTTGATTATTTTTTAAGTGATCAACCTTATGATGATGATATCACCTTCAAATTAGTTGGAGCCGCTTCTAATGTTTTAAAATTACCAGCTACGGCTATTTTAGAAGCCTTTGGAAAATACTGGGTACTCAAAACAGGTATGGAAAAATATGGTGACTTGATGAAAGCTGGTGGAAAAAACTTTAGAGAATTCTTGCATAATTTACCACATTTTCACAGTAGAATTATGCTAATTTACCCAAAACTTAGTCCACCAGAATTTTTAGTAGAAGACCAAGATGAAAAAATAATTCTTTTGCATTATTATTCTTCACGAGAAGGGCTCACCTATTTTGTAATTGGATTAATCCATGGGATTGCTGAAATGTTTGGTACGACTTGTTTAATAGAATTAAAATCAAATGAAAAAACCGATGTTTGGCATGATGTTTTTACTGTAAAGCATGCCGATTAGCAGGTAAAAATAGAACTAAATTTTCCGAATTAATGAAAAATATAGAACCAAGTAATTTTGAAAAATTATTTCCTTTTTATATCGAAATAAATAACAATTTGGACATTGTAAATCTTGGTCCATCCATGCTCAAAATTTGTGGTGACCTGAAAGGACAGAATCTCACGGAACTCTTTGATTTTGTACGACCAAAATTATCTATTTCATATAGCTTTGCATCTTTCATGCAGCACTTAGACATGATTATCATACTTGAGTGTAAACAAAATAAAGTGCGTTTTAGAGGTCAATTTATTTATGAAAAGGACAGTGAAACAATCATTTACATTAATTCACCGTGGTTAGTTGATATCAACGATTTAGATCAAAATAATTTATTAATTTCTGATTTTGCTTTACATGATACTGTAACAGACAATTTACAATTGTTGCGTTCAAAAGAAATCACAAATAATGACCTTATCAAACTGAATGCTGATTTAATTGAGAGTCATGGACAGTTGGTTGTTAAAAATGAAAATCTGAAAATCGCGGAAGAAAAATATAAAATCTTGGTCGAATCTTCCACAGACATAATTTTTCGAGTCAATTCAGATGGAAACTATATTTATGTTAATCCCAATGCTACCAAAATTACTGGTTACACCGAAGATGAAATAATTGGACAACAGTATACCTTTCTATTAGACGAAAAATACAAAATTAAACTCACAAATTTTTATGCTTTTCAATTGAGTCAAAATGTAGAAAACACAACAATTGAATTCCCAATAAACACAAAATATGGAACAAAAGTATGGTTAGAGCAATCTGTTAACTTGGTCAAAACGACTCAGGGGAAATACGAATGGATCGCATTAGCCAGGGATATAACAGAGAAAAAAATGGCAGAAATAGCCTTAATTCGAAGTGAAGAGAAATACCGAAGTATGTTAGAAAATTTGGAACTTGGCTTGGTTGAAGCAGATGAGAACAACACAATTGTTAGGGCATACCCCAAGTTTTGTGCCTTAGTAGGCTTTAAAGAAGAAGAAATCATTGGCGTAAATGCGATTGATTTACTTTTAGATGAAGAGGCAAAAGCCATCATGATGGAACAAAATGCCAAAAGAAAAGAAGGTAAACCCTCAGTTTATGAACTTCAACTCACAAAAAAAACTGGTGAAAAAGTGTGGGTCATGATTTCAGGAGCACCATTCTACGATATGAATGACAAATTTATGGGTACGATCGGAATTCACCTGGATATCAGTGAACGTAAAAAGATGGAAGATGAGCTTACCAAAGCTAAAGAGTTAGCTGAAAATTCGCTTAAATCAAAAGAAATGTTCTTAGCAAACATGAGTCACGAAATTAGAACGCCTCTAAATGCTATTATTGGTATGAGTGAACTTTTACTGCAATTTGAATTAAACAAGGTACAAAACAATTATTTACAAGCCATCTCCACTTCATCAGAAAACTTGCTCACATTAATCAACGATATATTAAATTTTTCAAAAATTGATGCCGGCAAAATAGAATTAGAGAAAATACCGGTTTCGATGCCTAAAATCATTCAAAATTGTATTGACATTTTAGCGCTAAAAGCTGATGAAAAAAACATACTTCTAACGTCCGATATTAAATCAAAAGCTAATCACGGATACTTAAGTGACCCCCTCAGATTGAGTGAAATTTTTACAAATTTATTAAGTAATGCTATAAAATTTACACCGAAAGGAACAGTTTCATTGACCTGTGAAATTGAAGAAATAGACGAAAAATTTGATCTTTTGAAATTTCAGGTCAAAGATACTGGAATAGGGATTCCAAAAGAAAAAATGGATTTAATTTTTGAAGAATTTACTCAAGCAAACGAATCAACAACACGCATTTTTGGAGGAACAGGTTTAGGGCTTTCCATTTCAAAACAGCTGGTAAGTTTACTGGGAGGCACATTGGAAGTTAGCTCAGAAATAGGAAAAGGAAGTACTTTCTATTTTGAAATTAAATTAGAGAAAACAGAGGTTCCTGAACTCTTGCAGGTCGAAGTAGATGATACAACTCATCTTGAAAACTTCAAAATCCTTGTTGTTGATGATAATGACATCAATCTCATTTTAGCACAATCAATTTTAGAAAAATGGAAAATGAATGTCAAAACAGCTGTGAATGGCGCTGATGCAGTGGATTTAGTTTCTAAGGAACAATTTGACTTAATTTTAATGGATATTCAAATGCCCGTGCTAGATGGAATTGGAGCTACTTGGATGATTAGAAATAAGTTAAAAAACAATGTTCCAGTTATCGCTTTAACGGCCAATATTCAGCAAAAAGATTTTGAAAATTATATTGAAAATGGAATGAATGACATCTTGAGTAAACCATTCAAGCAAAAGGAATTATACCAAATACTTTCAAAATATTTGAAAAATGATAAGCCTAAAAATCAAATTTCTCACAAAAATCTAGTGGATTTAACGAATCTAAAAATGACATTTAATGATAATCAAGAAATCATTACTAAAATGATAAATTCATTTCTAGAAACCACTCCTGATGCAATTACTCAACTAAAAAATGCTGTAAAAGAGAATAATAAAGAATTAATTAAATCAATTGCTCATAAAATTAAACCTTCATTAGATTACCTGTCTAATTCTGAAGTCCCACAACGTGCAAGAGAAATTGAAAACGAAACTAATTTAAATATTCCTTTTTATAATCAGGTTGAAGACCTTATTACAAATTTAGAGCAATTAATCGCGGAATTTCAGAAAAACACCTTTTAAATTAGGATTCCCAATTTGAGAATATTAGTTTCATTTTGAGAATTAACTATTCTGTAAAGCTTCACAACATCCTGTTTTATAGCACTTTAATCTTCTTGGCACAATCTTCATAGTTTCAATTCGAAATTAAAAGAAATCGCCATGAGAAAACAAAACGCCAAAATTTTTATTGTTGAAGACGATAAGTTTTATGCCCAATTGATTCAAGCATTTTTAACTAATCTAGGATACACTGATACAAAATGCTTCCATTCAGGTTCAAGTTGTATTGAAAACATTCAAGAAAACCCTCAAATTGTAATCCTGGATTATACCTTGGGTTTGGAAAATGGATTAGAAATTCTGAAACAAATTAAGAACTACAACGAATCCATCCAAGTTGTGATGCTTTCTGGGCAAGAATACCTGCATGTTTCTGTAAAAGCATTCAAATACGGAGCAAGTGATTACATCGAAAAAAACAAAGACTCTCTCAAAAATTTGGAATCTATTTTAAACAAGATTGCCAAACATCCAGGTAACTCTTCTGGAATTCAAGCCTTTTTAAATTTATTTTTTTAATTCCCATAGCCATGAAAAAGAAAATCATGATTGCAGATGACAATCAAATCATTCAAATCTTACTTCAAGAATACCTACAAAACGATTTTGAAGTACAATGTTTCAACGATGGAAACGAAATTTTACAAAGTCTAAACGACGGCAACATTCCAGATTTAATTTTAGCAGACATCAACATGCCAATTATGGATGGTTGGAGTTTACTTTCTAATCTTAAAATGAGCATGTTCTTTAAAAATATTCCAGTTATGATTTTGAGTGGAATAGAAAAAAGCAACGAAAGAATCAAATTTTTAAAGGCAGGAGCTGAAGATTACATGGTCAAGCCATTTAGTCCTGAAGAGTTGAGACTAAAATTATTAAATATTTCAAAACACTACAATTATGAAATCGACTGAAAACACAGCAAAAAAAAGATTGAAAATCATCTATATTGGTAAGGATAAAACAATCTCACAAAGTCTAAACAGTATTCATGATTTTGAAATAAATTACTACTGCTATGACAATCCAATCTTAGCTTATCACGATATTACGAATCACCAATCAGATTGCGATATTATTATCTGTGATTCAAAAATTCAAGGTTTAGATATAAGTTCATTTTTTGAGAAAATAAGTCACCTAAAAGCAAAAAAATTCCTTTTAGGAAATAATGAACTGAGCAACAAAAAAATAGCAGACTTCAAAAAAAATAAAATTGAGGACGTTTTCACAAGCCCAATTGATCCGGAAGCTTTTGGTAAAAGATTGCAATTTGTGTTTGGAACTTTTGCAAAAAGACAGTCCAACAAAAAAACCCAAATTCGCTTCTCTTTTTTGAAAAGAATTTTTGATGTTTTTTTTGCCTTTTGTTCCTTGGCTTTTTTAAGTCCAATATTATTTCTAGTCGCAATCGCCATAAAATTTGATTCTAAAGGTCCAGTATTTTTTACCAGTAAACGAGTTGGTGCTGGATATAAAGTATTCAACTTTTACAAATTTAGAACCATGAAAATTGGAGCAGAAAACATGGTTGATGACTTAAAAGATTTGAATCAATATCAAACAAAAACAGAAAATTTAGTTGAATATTGCGAAAATTGCTCCACTTTAAGTCATGCTTGTTCAGAAATGTTAATCGTTGATGGGCAAGAGATTTGTGAAAACTTTTATCAGCTTAAACAAAAAAATGACTCCAGCAGTTTTCTGAAATTTAAAAATGATCCTCGTGTGACAAAACTTGGTGAGTTTTTGAGAAAAACAAGTATTGACGAATTACCTCAATTGTTAAATATCTTAAAAGGAGATATGAGTTTTGTGGGAAACAGACCTCTTCCTTTGTATGAAGCAGAACAATTAACATCAGATCAATGGGCGCTGAGATTTATGGCTCCTGCAGGTCTAACCGGATTGTGGCAAGTAAGAAAAAGAGGTCAAAAAGATATGAGTGAAGAAGAAAGAAAACAATTGGATAATAGTTATGCCCGAAACCATTCTTTTTTGAAAGACATATTGCTTATTCTTCAGACTTTTCCTGCATTGACGCAAAAAGAAAATGTTTAAACTGAAAATCATGAAAAAACTAATTTCCATATCCGTATTGCTAGTCTTTCAGCTCCAAATGTGCTTTGCTCAAGATTCATTGAACACAGCAAACTTAAATGATAGCCTACATCCTTTAAGTTATTATTTGGAAAATGCCATCCTAAATTCTCCCATAATTAAAATGCATGCTGCAACCGTAGACCAAAAAAAATTAGAATTGCAATTAATGAAATATTCCTGGATGCGAGAAATTTATGTTACTGCAGATACAAAACTTGGTAATTATGGAAATACAAATCCCCTTGAGCAATTCAATTTAGGTTACGGAACTGGAGCCTTCATTCGCCTACCTCTGACAGCAATCGTTGGAAATTCTGAAAGAAAAAAAATTGCAAAATTAGAAATTGAAGCCAGTAACTTTCAAAAACTGAACATTGAGGAAGAACTCAAAAAACTTGTGATTACACAATACAATGAAGTTTTGCTCAAAAGAAACCTCATCAAAATTCAGATACAAGCTGTTGATGTTTCCTTGGTGAGTTATAAAGTTGCAGAACAAGAATATAAAGGAGGATCAATAAATATTGACGCCTACGCACGAACAACTGAAATCTATTTCACACAATTATCTGCCTTAGAGAAAATTAAATCAGAATATAAAAATTCGCTGGAACTACTAGCAGAAATTTGCGGCAAAAACTAAAAGACATGAACCTAATTCAATTCATAAGACTCATCATAAGAAATAGTAAAATGCTATTACTTGTTCCGATTATTATTGCGGTAACAATCTTTTTGGCGACCAAAAAATCACCAGAAAGATATGCGAGTCAAACTTCAATTTACACCGGTTTAGCTTCTGGTTATTCAGTTGAAAACGGCGAAGGATTAAAGGTAGATTTTAACGCAATCAGCATTGCATTTGACAACATCATTAACGTCATTAAATCCAGAGAAACTAAAGAGGAGGTTGCTTTAAGATTATTGGCTAAACACCTAGTTTTAGAATTTAAAGCAAATAAAAGTATCTCGCAAACTCACCTTAACAGACTTTCTGAAATTTTACCTAAATCCGTAATCAAAGAAGTTTTAGTTACAAATTCTGAAGAAAAAACGTATGAAAATTTGCTAAAACATAAAATTCAAAATGAAAAAAATGTGATTTACAAGTTGATTAATAATGAACAAGAACCTTATTATTCCATTCACGCGATCAACGAAATCAAGGTGGCTAGAGTGCAAGCAAGTGATATCATTCAATTGACGTTTGAAGCGGATGATGCTGGAATCTGTCATGATGTCTTGGAATTAATAAGTGAGGTATTCATTCAGAATTTCAAACAATTAAAAAAAGGCGAAACAAGTAATGTGGCAGATTTTTTCGAAAAACAAACTGCCCTTGCTTACCAAAAACTCAATTCCGCTGAAGAAAGATTAAAAGTATTTAGAACGGAAAATAAAATCATTAATTACGATGAACAAACCAAATTTATTTCAGAAAAACATGAGAATATCATTGATGAACGAAATAAAGAAAAAATGGAATTGGTTGCGGCTGAATCTTCCATCAATAAAATCAATGAAAAACTAGGAAGTGCTCAAAAAGCACTAAAACTAAACGGAGAAATCTTGAATTTAAGAAATGAATTAAGCTCCGTAAATACAGAAATTCTTTTGTTGAATACAGACGAAAATCCTAAAAGTCTTCAAAAGCAAATCAAGTTAAATTCAAAAGCCAATGAATTAAAAAACCAATTGGATTCTAAAGTAGAAAGTTTATTTGCAACTACTACATCCAAAGAAGGAGTTTCGCACAAAGATTTAGCTAAAATGTGGGTAGACAATGTTTTAAAAGCGGATGAATCGAGAGCAAAATTATCGATCTACGGTCAACGCATGAATGAAATAGAAAGTAATTATGATGTATACGCTCCTTTAGGTAGCAATATCAGTAAAATGGAACGTGAAATTGAAATTGCTGAAAAAGAATACCTTTCTCATTTAGCTAGTCTCAATGCTTCAAGATTACGCGAACAAAATTTACAATTGAGTTCCAACTTACAAGTGATTGATCATGCTTATTATCCAGTAGATGCTTTGCCTAATAAAAGAAAATTAATCTTAATTGCTGGTACCATCGCAGGTTTTATGATTGTTTTGATAATTCTTGTTGTAACTGAAATTTTAGATCAAACCATCAAAACGGTTGAAAGAGCAAAAAACATGACGCAAACGGCGATTATTTCTGGATTACCAGAACTTAAAAAATCAAACCAATTTTTAGAAACTAACGGTACCCTTGAAAAACTAGTTAAGATGGCCTGCAGCAAAATTTTTCAATATTTGAGAGAAAAACCTAAAACAGAAATGCCATTCATTATCTCACTTGTTAGTACTAAGGCGAACGAAGGAAAAACACTAATCGGCGAAAAATTGGCTACGTATTTTAGTTCGCTAAACAAAAAAGTATTGTTCGTGGTTCCGAGCAATTCAGAAATAAAAACACAAAATGGATTTGAAGTAATAAAATATGATTTTAACTTGAATTACATCGAAATTGACAGCTTTGACGAGTTGTTAGACGGAAAAGTAACTAAAGCTGATTTTGATCTTATTTTCATTGTATTGCCAGCATTTTGCGAACAAAAAAGCCCTGTTGGAATCTTAAATGAATGTGATTTAAGTTTATTCTGTCTGAAAACTGATCGCATTTGGGATGAAGCAGACAAAAATTCCTTTGAATATTTTAGAGAATCTTACCAAAAAACCATTTTCACCTTTCTAAGTAACATGTCGGTTTACAGTCTAGAAGCTTTTATCGGAGAAATTCCAAGAAAAAGAAGCTTTTTGAGAAAAACGATTAAAAAATGGATACAATTTGATTTTTCATCTAAATAAAAATTACAATGAAAATTTTTACTAATAAAATACTCCAAAGCGACATGAAAAGAAATTCATTCTATTCTCTTTTTGGAAACTTGCTTTTTGCACTCTTGGGTTTTGCGAGTATAGCCATATTAGCCAGAAGTTTATCTTTGAAAGAATACGGAATTTGGATTATCTACCTTACATCCAGTTCCTTAATCGAAATGATGAGATTGGGTTTTATGCATACCGCCTTGGTGAAATTTATTGCTGGAAAATCTGAAGAAGATAGCAAAGCATACATTGGATCTTCTTGGATTATTGGACTTATTTTTACAGGAATTACAGGTTTGAGTTTTTTTATTCTTAGCAATATAACTTCTGAAGAAAACTCTTACTTTTTTTTCTTAAGATACTACCCATTGCTAGCTTTGGTGAATCTTCCTCAAATCATGTCACTCGGAATTCTTCAAGCACGAATGAACGTCAAAAAACAAATCACCGTAAAATTTTTAGCGATGTTTTTCTCCATCATGGTTTTCATTTTTGCTAGTATCTTCTCTCTGAAAATTGAAACAATTATCATCTTTCACATTCTTGCAAACCTATTGACATCCATACTTATTATTCCCTTTGCTGGAATTTCAAATCTCACTTCAGCTACAAAAAAACACTTCCTTGAATTGATCCATTTTGGAAAATTTAGCATTGGGACACTCATTGGAACCAATTTGCTAAAAAGTGCCGACACCTTCATTCTTGCTGCAACACTTGGATCTGAAAACGCTGCTTTATATAGTATTCCACTCAAACTAACTGAAACCTTTGAAATTCTTTTACGCAGTATCATCAATGTGACTTTGCCTAAAATGGCGCATTTTAACAATATCAATCAAATTAGCGAGGTTCAACATATTTTTCAAAAATTCTCAGGATTACTAACCATTTTTTACCTTCCTGCCATGTTGTTCTGTTTTATTTTTGCTGAACAAATCATAGTTATTTTAGCAGGAGAAAATTACATTGAAATGGCAAATGTATTTCGAGTTTTCACCATTTTTGGATTATTTCTACCAATTGATCGCTTTACAGGTGTAACTTTAGACTGTCTCAACTTACCAAAATTAAATATGTACAAAGTGTTTTTTATGGTTGTTTGCAATGTTGTTTTGGATTTAGTTATTTTACAATTCACAACAGACTTGAGATTTATTGCCCTTGGAACAATTATCACCTGCTTGTTAGGAATTGCTGTAGGACTTAAATTTATCAATTCTAAATTTGAAACCTCATTTACTTCAATCATTAAAAGTGGTTGGGCCTTTTGGACGAACTTACCATCACTTAGCATCAAAAAATGATCGTTTTTCAAAAATATCGTTCCCTTCTAATCATTTCAATTCTTGCAATTGTCATCGGATTGGCTTTTGCCAAAGGTGAACTTCCAGCGATTATTTTCAGTATTGCAATCATTTTTGCTTTCATTTTTTTGTTGTATGCGCTAAAAAACCCAACTTTTCCTTTAAAAATTGCTTTTATTTTTAGCTTTTTTGCCATTGGTTTAACGAGATACATTGACGCTCCAATCGGATTGGGAATTGATTTTCTTCTCGTGCTAACTTGGATCGTTGTTGGACTCAAAAAAAATAAAAATTTTGAATGGAAAAATGCCCAAAATTTCAGCGTGTTATTTGTCGTTTGTTGGTTTACCTACATTTTTCTGCAATTATTTAATCCTGAATCTTTGGGAGCTGAACCTTGGTTTTACGCCATGAGAGGAATGGCTTTGTATCCCTTGCTTATTTTACCTTTATTCTACATTTTACTGAACAAAAAAACAGACATTTCCTGGATGATTAAAACCTGGTTTATCATCTCGATTCTTGCAGCAATCAAAGCATTCGTACAAAAATACATCGATTGTGATTCCTATGAAAAAATTTGGTTAGCTCAAGGTGGAGCCGTAACGCATGTTCTTTTTGGTCAATTGCGGGCTTTTTCTTTTTACAGCGATGCAGGACAATTTGGTGCTGCGATGTCTCACGCTTCTTTGTCTTCTTTTATCTTGTTCACCGGTCCATATTCAAAATGGAAAAAGATCATTTTATTCGTTTTATTCATCTTATTTTTCTGGGGTTATTTGGTTTCTGGAACCAGAGGAGCAATTGCCGTTTTTGTGGGAGGCTTTGTTTTATTCCTTTTCTTGAGTAAAAATTTCAAACTATTAATCTATGGTGGATTGATGATTTCTGCCTTTTACTTTTTTATGGCTTTCACAACAATTGGACAAGGAAACAACGAAATTAGAAGACTGCGAACAGCTTTTACTGCTGGAACAGAAGATGCCTCAATGATCGTTCGGATTGAAAATCAAAAGAAATTAAAAGTATTTTTAGCCGACAAACCTTTCGGGGGCGGAGTTGGTTCTGCTGGAGATTGGGGAAAACGCTTTAATCCAGATTCTGTTTTGGCAAACATCGCAACCGACAGTTACTACGTACGCATTTGGTCCGAAACTGGAATTGTTGGTCTTTCTATTTTATTAATTTTCTTCTTTTATTTCATCATAAGAGGAGCTTACATCATCTGGAATATCAAAGATTTAAATCATCGCAACAAACTTTTAGCGCTCTATTGTGGGGTAGTTGGAATTATGGTTGCAAGCTACAGCAACAGTGTTTTTAGCCAATTCCCAACATCTTTGATTTGTTATGCATCTATGTGTTTTATATTTTTGGCGGAGAGGGAGCTAGGTTTAATGAAAGAAAATAAGAGTTTACAAAACAAGAAATAAGCTGTTTTCACCAAACATATAGATGTGTGGAACCAAGACTTGATTAACCACACATATCTACAAGGAGAGCCGAACCGTCACTTTTTCATTAGCTTTTTTTTGCTAGAAATCAAACAGTTCCCCAAACAATCCTTTTTTCTTCTTGTATTGATGATCTTTTTCTGATGAATAACGTTGTTTATCAGAATAATGTTCTTGTTGCACATTTTTGACATTTTGTGAAGAACGTTCGATGATTTTATCGAGCTCTCCGCGGTCAAGCCAAACTCCACGACAATCTGGACAATAGTCGATTTCAATACCGCTTCGGTCTGTCATTACAAGGCTTACATTACAATTTGGACATTTCATATTCTTGCTTTTTAGTTATTAAATATATTTTCTCTCTGGTTGACTCTTCTTGTTTGAACTAGAATCAAGTTTTGAAGAGTTTTTGTTTACTAATGAATCAAGCTTTTCACTTTTTCACTTTCACCATTAAATAATGAATCAAGGGTTAAGACCTTGTCAACTTTTTTGTTTGCAATAGAATCTAGGGATTGAGTTTTATTTTTCAATTCGTCAAGTTTACTGTCAACTTCGTTGCTTAGGTTTTCACAGGAAGTTAAGGGAAAAATTATTAAAATCGCTAGAAAAAATTTCTTCTGAAAATAAATCATTTTAAGTACGTTTTTTTAAAGAAAGTGAAACAATTTTTTTGACAATAGCTATTAAAGTTAAAACAACGATTCCGCCAACTGCTCCAAAAATAAATTCTTTTAATATGCTAGGCCATTCAGATAAGATGTGGTGCAAATAATCAATATTATGAGAGAATATTCCGCCTGAAACAAGCAATAATGCTATTGTTCCAACCACCGACAATATTTTTATAACAATTGGTAGGGCTTTTACTAATAATTGACCAAGTGCATTAAAAAATCCTTTATTTTTTGATTTTTCAATTAATTTAAGTCCAAAATCGTCCATTCGAACAATAAGCGCTACAACTCCATAAACACCAACCGTCGCTATTATGGAAACAACTGATAAAGTTAAAATTTGTATACTTAAACTTTTATCTAAAACTGTACTTAAAGCAATAATTACTATTTCAACAGAGAGTATGAAGTCGGTGGTTATAGCTGATTTTATTTTTCCTTTTTCTAATTCGGCATCTTCTTTATTTACTAATACCTTGGTAACAGGTAAAGGCTGTTTTTTATGAAAGATGAATTCAGCAATTTTTTCTACACCTTCAAAAGCAAGATAAAACCCTCCTAGAATCAATATTACTATTATCGCAGTAGGTAAAAACATGTTTAGCAATAAAGTTATAGGCACAATAATTAATTTGTTCACAAATGAACCTTTTGTTATAGCCCATAAAACAGGAATTTCTCTGGCTGATACAAATCCCGTTGATTTTTCAGCATTTACAGCCAAATCATCCCCAAGTATTCCCGCAGTTTTTTTTGTAGCTAGTTTGGCATTAATAGCAACGTCATCCATCAAAGCGGCTATGTCATCTAATATTGCAAAAAAACCTGAGGCCATTTTGTATTGAAATTAATTTGCTGTTAAAGTTATACTTTTTTTCATAAATATTTTTAAATCTTGCTCAAAATTTTTATTTTATTACAAGTGTATTTTACTTATCTTACTAATCGATTCACGCTAGGGAATTTACTTATTGTTTTTAAGATTACATGAGATTTGCAGATCAACTTTACAAAAGTGGTAAATTAAATGATTTAAATCATCGCAACAAACTTTTAGCGCTCTATTGTGGCGTAGTTGGAATTATGGTTGCCAGCTACAGCAACAGTGTTTTTAGCCAATTCCCAACATCTTTGATTTGTTATGCATCGATGTGTTTTATATTTTTGGCGGAGAGGGAGTTAAAATCATTGAAAAAGATTTAATCTTTATTTGATAATTAATTCTCAAAATGAGAATTTTTAATTTCGATTAAATCGTTAAAAAATTCATTTTTAACAAATTAAAACTTTCGGCATACAATTCGCAACAGTTTCCTAAAAAGAAAACATGGAAACTCCCACTAAAAAACAATTACCAAACATTGCAGCATTGCGAGGATTTTTAGCCTTAACAGTTGTGTTGCTGCACGTTCCTTTGATGACAAAAAACATCGGTCTACCTTCATTCAACGATTGGCCAATTTTGCAAAAAGGATATAATGCCGTTTGGGTATTTTTTAGTTTGAGTGGATTTTTGATCATCAACCTCTTGTATAAAGAAAAAAGTAAAAAAGGTCAGGTGAATGTGCTCCAATTCTACAAAAGAAGAATATTACGCATTTATCCTGTCTACTATTTTGTTTTAATTTTTGGCTTAATTTATTATCACTACCTTCTTCCTTTTTTGGGCGTTAAATTCGAAACTAATTACAGCATTTTAGAAGCTTTACTTTGGTGCGTAGGTTTTCTTCCAAATGTATTTTTTTCCTTATTTGATCCAGGAGGCATTTTATCAGTTTTGTGGTCCATTGGAATTGAAGAGCAATTCTATTTGATCATTGCACCAATTTCGCGTTTCATCAAAAGCGAACGTTTTACGTTAGTCTTGGCCATTTTTACCTTGGTTTATTTTACCTGTTACTTTATTCCCGAATTTGAATTTTTGCGTCGCTACCGCTTCATGTTTTTCTACTTTTCAATGGGTGGTTTGATTGCTATCTTAAATCAACAAGGAAAAATAAATGTTTTAATATTTAGTGGAATTTTGAAATGGACTTTGTATCTCTTTTTTGGAGTTTACTTTTTCACAAACTTGCTCGATTTCAGCAATGAAGTATTGAAACACCTCGTCGGACTGATTCTTTTTCCGCTATTTATCCTAAATATTTCAGAAGAAAAACAATTTATCATTTCAAGTCGAATCTGGAATTACTTGGGCGAAATCTCCTACGGAATTTACATGTACCACATGATTGCTTTAAATAGTGTGATTTTCCTTTTTCTAAAATTAGAACTTTCAAGCATATTACCTGAGAGCTTTACAATCCTGCTTTTAAACCTTGCTACAATTTTAATGACAATCGTCTTTGCGCACATTTCTTACTTCTATGTTGAACGCAGATTTATCAATTTGAAGCAACATGCGTAATTCTCAAATTGAGAAAAAAGATATCAAATCGAGAAAACAATAAAAGTCAATTAAACTTAAATAACTGTTTTACAATTATTTAAATTTTTGGAACAAGAATCGTAATACACTTAAAAACAAAAAACATGAAAAATATATCTCACGTTAAAAACAATATGGTTTCAATCATCACTGTAAACTTCAACCAAGCAATAGTTACTGAAAAATTGATTGAATCACTTAGAGATTGCACCTATAATTATTTTGAAATTATTGTGGTAGACAATGCTTCTGTGGAAGACTGCAGTTATCTCAAAACAAAATATCCTGAAATCAAATTAATCAAAAGTGATCGGAATTTAGGATTTGCAGGAGGGAACAATTTGGGCCTAAACTATGCCAAAGGAAATTTCCTGCTTTTCATCAACAATGATGTGGAAGTGCATCCCAACTTTTTAGAACCACTCATTCACCAATTGAGTTTAGACGAAAAAGCAATTGCAGTTAGTCCGAAAATCAATTATTTCTACCAACAAGATACCATTCAATATGCTGGTGCACAAGCTGTAAATCCATACACTTTAAAAAACAAACACCGTGGCACGGGAGAAAAAGATTTAGGTCAATATAACAAAACAGAAGTAACCGATTATGCGCATGGTGCTTGTATGCTTGTTCCTAGATCAACAATTGCAAAAATTGGTTTGATGCACGAAGAATACTTCTTGTACTACGAGGAACAAGATTGGTGTCAGCGCATGAACCAAAGTGGTGGAAATATCTACTACGTTTACGACTCAATTGTTTACCACAAAGAATCAATTTCCACAGGAAAAAATAGCCCACTTAAAACATATTACTTAAACAGAAATAGAATCCTTTTCGCCAGAAAAAACTTCAAAGGTTTGCCATTTTTTGTTTCCATGGTTTATTTCATTGGAGTAAGTATTCCAAAAAACACCTTTTCCAACATCAAAAGTAAAGCACACTTAAAAGCATTCTACAAAGGACTAATTTGGAATTTAACGCACAATACAACTTATAACTATTGAGTCATGAATTTATCACTTCACATCCTAGAATTAACACTTTTGATTTGGTTTGCTTTTACAGTAATTTACACCTCATTTTACGCATTTGTGAGTTTATTTTACAAGGCTCCAACACAAGCAAATCCAAGCGGAAAATCTGCCACCATTTTGGTCTTAATTCCCGCATACAAGGAAGACAAGGTTATTTTAAAAACCATCCAAGCGATTTGCAAACAATCTTATCCAACGGAAAACTATAAAATTGTTTTGATTGCCGATCATTTCGACAGACAAAGCATTCTAGAGATTCAAAAGTTTCCAATTGAAGTTTTGGATGTAAACTTTGAAAAAAGCACCAAATCCATTGCTATCAATTATGCACTGAAAAATCAACGTAGAGATTTTGATTTAGTTGCAATTTTAGATGCAGACAACCTTGTTGAACCAAATTTTCTTACTGAAATCAACCTCAGTTTTCAAAACAAACACCGTTCCATTCAAGGTCAACGCATTGCAAAAAATTCAAATACCTCCTTTGCTGTGTTAGATGCCATCAGCGAAGAAATTAATAATTCGATCTATTGCAAAGGGCAACAGGTATTTGGATTTACCTCTCGCCTCACTGGATCAGGAATGGCTTTTGAATATGCACTTTTTAAAAATTTGATGACTCAAATTAACGCTATAGGAGGATTTGACAAAGAATTGGAACTACAACTTATACAACACAAAGCCCCTATTTCATACAATCCAAACATTAAAATTTACGATGAAAAAGTTTCAAAATCAGCAGTTTTGATGAACCAACGTTCCAGATGGATCTCAGCACAATTTCACTATATGAAAAAATACAGCACAGTTGGACTTGTGAATCTAATCAGGTATGGTGACTTCGCATTTTTTAATAAATACTTGCAACTTTTCTTACTACCAAAAATGATGTTAGCACTTTTTTTCTTGGCAGGAATTGCTTTAAATCTAGTATTCGCGAATAAAGGAAACCTTACTCCTTGGTTGCTTTTCGCACTCACATTTGCCGTCAGTAACATTCTTGTTTTTCCGAGTAAATATTTAAACGTTAATTTACTAAATCTACTCTACCTCGTTCCAATTACGTTATTAAAAATGTTTTTGAAACTACCTAAACTCTACACCGCCAACAAACAATTTATTCACACACCTCACGAATCATAAACTAAAAAAGAATATCATGGAAAAAGAAATCAATATTGCGTACAATAGAATTGAAGATTTAAAACGCTTAAACTTCATTGAATCAGCAATCAAAAAACTCGACAAAAAAGACCTTTCAATTTTGGACGTTGGTTGCGGAAATGGAAATATTTCACGATACTTAGGATCTAAAGATTTTTCGGTTTTAGGAATAGATATTTCTGAAGCCAGTATCCTAAAAGCTAGAATGCTTAATTTTTTTGAAAACGTTTCCTTTCGTCACTTGGCGGCAGAAGAATTAATTGGAGTACAGAAATTCGACGTCGTGGTTTGTAGCGAAGTAATAGAACATTTAGACAATCCACAACTTGTTCTAAATCAATTAAGAAAACTACTCAACCCTGGAGGACTACTCATTGTCACTGTTCCAAATGGCTATGGTCCGAGAGAATTATTCATCACAAAACCACTACAATTCATGAAAAGCAAATTGCCATCCGTATATTCAGTTGTAAATAAATTGAAAAAATCGATGGGCTTTTCTGGGGAAACAGTTCAATCTGACGCGGAGAACTTAACTCATGTGCAGTTTTTCACAAAAAATAGCTTGGTAAATCTGATTTCAAAAAACGAACTACAATTAATCGGATTTAGAGGATCAAATTTTGTGGAGGGAGTTTTCCCAATTTCTTTAATCAGCAAAAAATCAACTTCGATTCAAAAATTTGATTGTTGGCTAGCAGATCAACTTCCAGTTTCATTTGCAAGTGGATTTATGACAGTATGGACAAATAAAGACTAAAATCATGGAAGCATTTAGAAAAATTCGCATTCTAGAAACCATTCGCCAAGGTCAAGTTGGTGGAGGTGAAACGCATGTTTTTGATTTGGTGAAAACTATCGATAAAACAAAATTTGAGGTAGAAGTGCTTTCCTTCACGGAAGGACCAATGGTAGAAAAACTGAAAGAATTGGGTGTGAAAACACATGTCATTTCAACCCTGAAACCTTTTGACTTCAAAATTTGGAAAACCATCAAAGCAATGATTGAAAAAGGAAATTTCGACATCATTCATGCACATGGAACAAGAGCTGCTTCGAACGTTTTTTATGCTGCCAAAAAATTAAAGACACCTTTACTTTACACGGTTCACGGTTGGTCTTTTCACGACGGACAAAACATCATCGTTCGAAAATTACGAGAAATCAGTGAAAGTTTTCTAACCAAAAAAGCTGATTTAACAATTGCCGTTTCAAACAGTAATGAAAATGATGGAAAAACAAAATTTAAACTTTCAAATAGCAAAGTGATTTTCAACGGAATCGATCAAGAAAAATTCGACAATCAAAAATCAAATTTTTGCGATATTAGAAAGGAATTCAACATCCCTCAAACAAAAACTTTGGTCGGATACTTAGTTCGCATGACCTATCAAAAAGATCCCATCACGATGATTAAAGCAATTCACGCAGTGGTAGCAAAAACAGAAAATGTACACTTTTTAATGATTGGAAACGGTGAATTGTTAGAAGATGCGAAAAACTTAGCGCAAGAATTAAAATTGATGAATCACATTAGTTTTTCAGATTTCAGAAGTGACATTCCAGATATTCTTCAAGCCATTGACATCTATTGTTTGCCATCTTTATGGGAAGGAATGCCAATTGGTTTGTTAGAAGCAATGGCGATGGGTAAAGCTTGCATTGCGACGGGAGTTGATGGCACTAAAGAATTGATTACATCTAACGAAAATGGAATCTTAATTCCAAAAAAAGATGAAAATTCACTTGCTAGTGCCATTTTAGAATTACATCATAACAAAGCCAAAAGACTTCAACTAAGTGAAAATGCTCAGAAATATGTGGCAAAAAATTTTTCACTAAAAGAAATGGTTCAAAAAATTGAAAAAACCTACTTTGGATTTACCACAGTTAATTCAGATTATTCATTCTAAAAAATCGCGTCATGAATCTTAAAGAAAAAATAAAAGGAAACGCAACAATCAAAAAAATTGTGCTTTGGATGATGCAACCACCTATGCGACCAAGACCACGTTTATGGATTCGATTGATAATCAATCCGCTCGTACACAAAAAAGGGAAAAACTCCTTAATTCGATTCAATACACGAATGGATGTTTTTCCTTACAACAAATTTGAGTTAGGAAAATGGGCAACTATTGAGAATTATTCTTGCGTAAACAATGCCATGGGAGATGTTTTTATTGGAGATAATTCTAGAATAGGAATTTCCAATACCGTAATTGGTCCAGTTAAAATTGGAAACAACGTCAATATTGCTCAGAACGTGGTAATGAGTGGACTGAATCACGGTTACGAAGAAATAAATATCGCGCCAAGATTACAAAAATGTACGATTTCACAAATCACGATCGAAAATGATTGCTGGATTGGAGCGAATGTAGTTGTCACATCAGGAGTTACAATCGGAAAACATAGCGTAATTGCAGCTGGAAGTGTAGTCACTAAAAATGTACCAGAGTATTGCATCGTAGCAGGAAATCCTGCGAAAATCATCAAATATTATGATTTCGACTTAAGCAGATGGATGAAATACACAGAAGAAACAAACCTTAATCTTAAATCTTATGGAAAAGCAATTTGACATCGTAATCGTAGGAATTCAACCTTGGGACATTGAAATTGGAAGTAATTGCAAAAATATGGCTATGGAGTTTTCTAAAAAACACCGCGTTTTATATGTAAATTCTTGTCTTGACAGAATCACATCCTTAAAAAATGGAAATAAAGAATCTGTTGCCAAGAGAAAACAAGTCATTAAAAATAAAGCCATAGAATTAGAAAGAATTAATCCAAATTTATGGGTCCTAACTCCAGATTGTTTGATTGAATCCATCCAATTTTTACCAACTTCTATTTTCAAAATATTCAATCACATAAACAACAAACGATTTGCTAAAGCAATCAGAAAAGGAATTCAAAAGTTATCTTTTTCAAATTACATTTTGTTCAATGATAGCGATATGTTTCGTAGTTTTCATTTAAAAGAATTGCTTCAACCAGCAAAATATATTTACTACACGAGAGACAATTTAATGACTGTTCCTTATTGGAGAAAACATGGTGAAACAATGGAAAAAGAACTCATGCAAAAAGCAGATTTGGTTGTGGGGAATTCACCGTACTTGATTGCTGAAGCAAAAAAATACAACTCCAATTCTTTTTTCATCGGACAAGGTTGTGACGTTTCTTCCTTCATGCAAAATGACATTGCTAAACCTGAAGATTTAAAAGCTCTTGAAGGAACTATTGTTGGCTACACAGGTTTGCTTTCTTCCAGAAGATTAGACATAGAACTTTTGACTTTTTTAGCTGAAAAAGAGAAAGATATCCATTTTGTATTAATCGGACCGGAAGAAAATTGTTTTAAATCCAGCAAATTGCACCAACTCAGCAATGTCCACTTTTTAGGGAATAAATCGCCTGAAGAGTTACCGAATTACATTCAGCATTTTGACATTTGCATTAACCCACAAATCATCAATGAACTGACAGAAGCAAATTACCCTAGAAAAATAGATGAATATTTGGCGGCTGGAAAACCAATCGTAGCAACCAAAACGCCAACTATGGAAATTTTCAAAGAAGTAGTTTATTTAGCAAAGGAAAAGGAAAATTTCTTGAGCGCTCTAAAAACTGCCAAAAGTGAAAACTCCATCGAAAAAATTATTCAACGTCAAAAAACAGCCCTAAACCACACTTGGGAAAATTGCATTTCAAATTTCTGGCTGAGCATTCAAACCATTTAAATTTAAGATCATGGAAACCATTCATATCATCACTATTTTATCAATTGCAATCGTTTGTTACACGTATTTGGGATACCCAGTAATTTTATTTTTATTAAGTAAAATGAAAAGAAAAGAAAAATCTTTCGATGAAACATATGATTTACCCACGGTAAGCTTATTAGTTGCTGCATGGAACGAGGAAGATATCATGGAAGAAAAAATTCAAAACTGTTACGAGCTTGATTATCCCAAAGATAAAATTCAATTGGTGTTTATTACGGATGGTTCAAATGACAAAACAGCTGAAATTGTTGCGAATCACAAAAATATTTTACTTCTCCACAACGCTAATAGAAATGGAAAAACAGCAGCAATTAACAGAGCGATGTCTTTTATTACTTCTGAAATAACGGTGTTTTCTGATGCAAATGCCATGTTAAATGAAGCTGCGATCAAAAATATTGTTCGTCATTATTCCAACCCAAAAGTTGCTTGTGTTTCAGGTGAAAAAAGAGTTTCTATTCCTGAAAAAGCTGCCGCATCTTCAGCCGGAGAAGGATTGTATTGGAAATATGAATCCAAACTAAAATTATGGGATTCAAATTTATATTCAGCAACTGGAGCTGCTGGTGAACTTTTTTCAATCAGAACATCTTTGTTTGAAAGGGTTAAAGAAGATACGATTTTAGATGACTTTATGATTTCCATGCAGCTTGTTATCAAAGGTTATAAAATTGCCTACGAACCAAATGCCTATGCGCTCGAAAATGGTTCTGAAAACATCCAAGAAGAATTTAAACGAAAAATTCGAATTTGCGCAGGAGCTTTTCAATCCATGTTAAGACTTTTGCCTTTGCTAAATATCTTTAAATATGGGATTTTTACCTTTCAATATGTTTCACATCGGGTTTTGCGCTGGACTTTGGCACCTTTGGCTTTATTTATACTTTTTCCAATCTCGATCATCGGAATTTCATTTGATTTTAAAATGTATGCATTCATAAGTTTCGCACAAGTCATTTTTTACCTTTTTGCCTTTTTTGGATGGAAATATGAAAAACTAAAAACACGCAAAAAATTGTTCTTTGTGCCTTTTTACTTCATCATGATGAATTATTCTGTATTGGCTGGTTTTAGAAAATTTATGTGGGGTTCACAAGAACATTTGTGGCAAAAAGCAAAACGAATTGCTTCATAATAAGAAAATTTTCTCAAAATGAGAAAATAATTTAAACTTAAAAAACATAAAGTGCTGTTTTACAATGATTTTATTTTTTGGCACTAATTTTAAACATCTTATTCTGAACACAAATCTTAAAATTATGAAATGCTTAATCCAAACAATACTTGAGTCGAACACAGTTGTCCACAAAGTAAACAAAATAGAAGTCATAAAAAGATATATCAGAATGAAATACAAAATAGATATTTCTTCTTCAGCCTTAAAAGAAAGAATTGATAATCACTTGTTTCACGCACAAATGAAACATGCAATGTAAAGAAGTTTTAGTTGGTTAGGAAAAAGACTGCATGAACCTAGAAAATAGCACATGCAGTCTTTTAAAAAAATGTCAATCATGAAAAAAGAAATAACACCATCGGATTTAGAATTAATTGTTTCAACACTTGTGCCTGGAGCATTTCACTTGGAAATAATTTCTCAATTTAACAAAATACAAAGTAACTCGGGTGAGTTTTTAGCGGATTACAATAAACCGAGTTCTTTCGTTTTAGTTAATTTTCTTGAGGAAAATGTATTTTCATATGCTTACGATTACATCATTGACTTTTCCAAAAAATCAAATAGTCATGAGAATTACAAAGTGAAAGAGTTTGTATTAAAATTAAACAAAGATGGCAGCATCCAATTTTTGAGAGAACTAGATAAAAAAGATAAAATTTGGAAACTTAATTTTTTCAAATCAAAAGAAAGAAGATTTAAGGTTTATTTCAAGGAGTCCATTTTTTTTCAAAAGCAAATTCAGCATTTACCTTGCGATAATTTTTGGATCCATTTTGGAAATTCATTTCAAGATCGCAAAATAAATATATCTCTTTACGAAAAAAATTCCCAAATACTGGAAATGAAAATGGCTTTTAATCAAGAGCAAATTGAAGTTATTTCAAAGCAAAAGCACCTCATGTCAAAACTTTCATTTTGTGACTTTAACTATTTAGCACTGCCAAATGAATACTTTTCTAAAAACCCCAAGTTGTTAATTCATTCAATCATTATCTCTGAAAAAAATGACAATCGTCTGAAACAGTTATTTGCTAACTATTTAACTGAAATAAACGAAAAGACTGGCCATACACTAACAATTCTAAATTCTAACTATTGGAATGAGCTTTGGCAAAAAATCAATAAAGTAACAAATCCAGAACTGAAAGAATTACTAATAAATTTTTCAGAAAAAATAGATTCCATGGAACAAATTGATTTTTGTTATTCCTTTGGTAAAATTGAACATACTTGTGATGATAAGTTGGTTTGCGCAGATTTATCTTCCGTAAATAGTGAAGCCCCTTTATTCTTTGATTTTTTTCACCAAATTATTAATGAACTAGCTCATTTAAATATTCAAAATCAATTGGAGATAGATAAGTTTCTAAATAAAAAAGGAATTGAATACAATTTAATTAATTTTTTAGATACAAACAATTTTCCATTTACTAAATACTTTAATTTATTCCTACTTGATTATATTTCAACTAATTACTTTGAAAAAAACTTCAATTTCGTATCGATCTTACAATCCAATTCAAAACCAATTAATATCGCGAGTTAAAAAAAAATAATTTAGCTGTAACTTTTTTTGAAGTTGTTGGTCTTACATGAAAACGGCAACAAAAAATAAAAGATATGAAATCAATATTTACAGCAGCAATGGTAATCTTTAGCATGATTAGTATTGCACAAGAAACAGAAAAAACTTCAGATACCACCAAAATTAACATGGGGGAAAATGAAATTTGGATTATCAAAAAACCAAAAACAAATACACCTACCATTACGGATACAATCGATGCAGCGCCACATCTAGATGATGAGGATGATGAAAACCATGAAGGACATTGGGGCGGGATTAATTTCGGAACAACTATGTTAATGAATTCCGCTATGAAAAGTTCATTTCCAAATAATTCATTTTTAGAAAATGATCCAGCAAAATCTTTTTATTGGGATTTGAATTTTATGGACTATAAATTTAATGTTTACAAACATTATGTTGGTATCACGACCGGAATGGGAGTTAATTTTACTCAAATTGGTATAAAAGATAATCAAATCCTGCGTTCAAATTCAGATTCACTTTGGTTGATAAATGATACAATCAATACTTACTCTAAGAATAAACTGAGAGGAACTTATCTACAAATTCCATTATTACTTGAGTTTAACACCAAAGCTGACGATGAAAAATCCTTTTATGTTGCTGCGGGAGTTATTGGTGGAGTGAGAGTTGGTTCTGCATTGATTCAAAAAATTGACAATGATAATTCAAACAATAAATTAAAAACGAGAGGAACGTATGGTTTAAATCCTTTCAAGTGCGATGCAACCCTTCGAGTGGGTTACGGAGACTGGGGGATATTTGCAAATTACGCTTTATTGCCATTGTTTGATACAAAATTGACTGACGAGGCCTATCCACTAACCTTTGGTTTAAGCATGAATTTTTAAAAAAACTACACCACCTTTTCAATACTTTTTCATAAATATAGTTTAGTTTTAAGACCTACTCAAAATAAAGAGTGGGTCTTTTTTGTTTGAAATAAATGCAATAATTCTATTTTTTAAGCGTACCTTTACATGTATAATGTGAATACTAAATGGGATTTTTATCAAACTTATTTAAATCAAAAGAAGCTGCTTCACCTATAAATTTCGGGATATTCGAAGTAGATATGCATAGTCATTTGCTACCAGGAATTGATGACGGTTCAAAAGATCTTGATCAAAGTATCGGGATGATAAACCAATTTGCAGAAATGGGTTATAAAAAATTGATAATGACTCCCCATATCATGGAAGATTTTTATAAAAATACTCCAGAGATTATTAAAGAAAAGTTAGAGTTAGTAAAAGCTGAAGTCAAAAAATATAAAATTGACATTGAACTTGAAGCGGCGGCTGAATATTACTTCGACGAAACCCTAATCGATAAAATTAAAAATAAGGAAGTTTTAACTTTTGGAGATAACCATGTTTTGTTTGAATATGCATTTGGGCAAGAACCACGCAACATAAATACTTTATTATTTGAATTTAAGGTAAACGGATACAAACCAATTTTAGCACATTACGAACGTTATCCTTATTATCACAACAATCCAGAAAAAATAAAAGAATATCGAAATCAGGGAATTTTAATTCAATTAAACTTGTTGTCATTAACTGGTCATTACGGTCCTGCTGTTGAGAAAATGGCAAAATATTTAGTTGACAATCAATTAGTAGACTTTGTTGGAAGTGATTGTCATCGCATTGAACACCTTCAAATATTAGAAAAAAATGGCAAAAACAGTTATTTCGAAAAATTAAAAGACCTAGAACTACACAATAAACTCCTTTAAAAGAAGTATTAAATGACTTTAATCATTTTTTTATCTAATCATCTTTTTTATTTTTGTTTTAAATTAATATTTATATCCATGAAAAATTTACTAACAACACTAGCGATATTGATGGGGATTTCATCGTACTCCAATCAAACATTTGGCCAAAACGAACCACAAGATTCCACAAAAGTTAGTTGGGATTGGTACCATATTGTGAAACAAAATGGAGTTGAATATATAGCACAAATAATTTCTGATGACGGCAGAGAAGTCTTAATTTTCACGAAAGAACTAGGGAAAATTTACATACCTAAATCGGAAATTAAGTCGATGAAAAAAATTGATCGTCCACAAGATGTTGTAGCAGGTGAATTTCGCGATAGCGGACCTTTTACGACACGATATTATTTCACTACTAATGCATTACCAATTAAGAAAGGTGAAAATTATGCCTTAGTTAATCTTTATGGACCAGAAGTTCATTTTGCAGTAACAAATAGTACATCAGTTGGTGTAATGGCAACCTGGATTGGAAGTCCAATTGCTTTGGCAGTAAAGCAAACCTTTAAAACCAAAGACCCAATGTGGAATCTTTCAATTGGAACAATCACAGGTACATCTGGATATT
This sequence comes from Flavobacteriia bacterium, assembly GCA_046303515.1. Taxonomy (GTDB): domain Bacteria; phylum Bacteroidota; class Bacteroidia; order Flavobacteriales_D; family Crocinitomicaceae; genus M2408. The sequence continues at coordinate 31,278 of JBKCGI010000202.1, forward strand.
TAAATAGTTTTAGAGGCTTTGGAGGATTACACTTTGCAAACGTTACCTATGGAAACAGAAATAATAACGTAACGCTTGCTGGTGGATTTGGACATTTCTCCCTTGGAGAGGATGACTACACATACGGAAATCAGTACATTGAGTTTCCTAGTAATACTTATCCAACTATTAATGGAACACTTCAAAAGTCTCCAACAAGAACTGCTGGATTATTTGCTTTATCTGGAATAACAAAAGTAGGTGCAAAAGCAAGTTTTATCTTTGATGTAATATTTGCCTTTTCAAATCCTAAAATAAATCAATATACTTCAGGTAACCTCATACCAGATTCTTGGGATCAGAACGGAAACTATACTCCTGGTATAAATTATATTAAAACACAAGATATAAAAGATCCTAGAACCTATTTCATTTTCATGCCAGGTATGCGTTTTCAGAAAAACGATAAACAAGCTTTCCAATTTGCGTTAGCTGGAGTAAGTGCAAAAGTTGAAGGAGATTTATACACCTTCCCAATTCCAATGTGCTCTTGGTTTTTTAAATTCTAAGTCAAAACTATTAAAATAAAAAACCCCCAAACTTGAAAAAGCTTGGGGGTTTTTAGTTTAAAACTATATTTTATTTTACGCTCACTGCCGCCAACAAAGCTTCAACTAAATCTTCATTCACGTTACCATATTTATTATCGTAATCAGCAGAAGCACGTTTAATTACTTCAAATGCTTCTTCTTTCCCATAAACATGGGTAATTTCAACATTCTTAGCTCCACCGTCTAAATCTTTATAAGTTAAAAAGAAATGTCTTACTCGGTCGATAACCATTTTTGGCATTTCAGAAATATCTTCCATGTTTCCGTATGCTTGGTCATTTTTTAAAACAGCAATAATTTTATCATCTGCTTCTCCCCCATCCAACATTCTGAATCCACCAAGAACTTTTGCTTCACATAATATATTTGTATGGTTAAAAGAGCGTTCACTCAATACACATATATCCAGTGGGTCACCATCACCTGTAATTTCAGTTCGTCCAGTTTTTTGATTAGCAAATTCAGCAACCAAAGTATCACAATACGTTTTTGGAACAAAACCATACAAACAAGGCATGTGATTCGATAATTTTTGCGGTCTATCTACCATGATGTGACCAGAAGGTTTATCAATCTCATATTTAATCGCATCAGAAGGCACGATTTCGATGTAAGCATTTACAAATGCAGGAGCTTTTTCTCCAACTTCAATTCCATGCCAAGGGTGAGAAACAAAACGTTTACTCATGGCGTCAACTATTTTTTTAACTTCTTCTTTCATTCTGTTTATGTGATAATGTGACGATTAGCTATTATGCTACCTATTCACGTAATTCAATTTCTTGGCAAAGTTAGTAAGAAAAGATGAATTTCTGATAAAGTTGGTTTTTCAGCATAAATAATTTACATAAATAAAAAAATTAAAGTAAAATCATTACCTTTGATACTATCAAATGATACTATCATGAAGCCGCCATATGATATTACTCCAAAAATATTAAAGCTAATCAGTTCAATATCTGAGAAGTTAGGTGAAGTCAATGCAAATCATTTGAATAAACAATCTCCTCAACTTCGGAAACAAAATAGAATCAAAACGATCCATTCTTCCCTGCAAATTGAGGGAAATACCTTAACAGAGGAACAAATTACAGCTTTAATTGAAAACAAACGCATCATTGGTCCAGAAAAAGATGTGTTGGAAGTAATAAATGCGATTAAACTATACGAAGATTTAAGTAATTATAAATTTCATTCTGACAAAAGTTTTCTCAAAGCGCACCGGGAATTAATGATTGGTTTAATTGAAAGTGCTGGAAAATACAGAAATAAAGGAGTAGGAATTGTCAAAGGAGAAAATGTAGAGCATATCGCTCCTCCCTTTGAAAATGTCCCTTTTTTGATGAAAGATCTGTTCAAATATCTAAAAGACGACCAAGAATTAACTTTAATTAAAAGTTGCGTATTTCACTATGAAATGGAATTTATTCATCCTTTTTTAGACGGAAACGGAAGAATGGGAAGGTTGTGGCAAACATTAATTTTGATGTCAGAATACCCAATCTTTGAGTTCTTGCCTTTCGAAACTTTGATTAGCCAAACCCAACAGGAATATTACGCAGCTTTGTCTTTAAGCGATAAATCTGGAAAATCAACTTATTTTATAGAATACATGCTCAATGTAATCAACCAATCGTTGGAAAGTTTACTCTCGTATAACAACCGCATTTTAAAAGATATTGATCGATTAGAATACTTCATCACACTTGGTTTAAAAGAGTTTTCAAGAAAAGATTACATGAATACCTTTAAAGATTTATCTTCCGCAACTGCCAGTCGCGACTTAAAAAAAGGAATCGAATTAAAACTTTTTGAAAGTAAAGGGATGCAGAATAGAACGAGGTATTATTTAAGGTAAACTTAATTTTTATAATACTATAAATCAATCATTTATCATTTATCATTTATCATTTATCATTTATTTTACATATTTTTGAAAAAAATCATTTATGAAAAAACTATTTATACTCTCAATTTTAAGCATAAATTCTATCTTTTTACTTGCTCAATCTAAAAATAAAAAAATAGATTATGATATCATTTCTGATGAACCATCTAAAATACCTAGTGTTACTTTTGGTG
>JBKCGI010000203.1:0-4824 GCA_046303515.1 Flavobacteriia bacterium
ATATTTAGCCAATTGGTTTCCATTTTTGATTGTAATATCTGTTTTCTTAAAACTGAGTCCGACGCGTTCACCTTTTTTAGAAGCTTTCAAATCGTTTAAACTTGTGCTTTGCGCTGTGATTACTGAGTTGTCAGGCAACAAACCAAAGATTGTAAATTTCTTTGTGGGATCAAAATTGATTTCAGAATTTGCCATTTCAGTGTTGATGCGAATAGTTGCATTGGCTTCTGGACAAACAAAAAATAAACTCACCGCTTGTCTTTTAATTTTGTCAGGAAAAGCTAAATCTGCAACTACATTTACAAAGTTATCGAGGTGTAAAATCGCATCCCAATTGTATGTTCCCATGGATTCAATTTCGATGCTACGGATGATTTTTCCTGTCATAACATCGTTTTGAAATGCCAATTCAGTACTGAAATCTTGTTCTAATTTTTTCTCAACTTTGTGCGAATTTCTTTTCGCTTCTTCCATGGTTAGCGGCTCCACGGTGTAGGTATAGGTTTTATTTTTGAAATTGATTTCTAACAAATATTTGTTTTTTTCAGAGCTAGCCATCAATTTATTGGATGAAGCCAAATCTGCAAATGCTGCTTTATTGATTTTATCAAAAGTTTTCCAAGCGACAATATTTTTGTTCTGAAGTTCAGGAAAAGCTTTGGTATCCACTTGTGCATCAATGATTTGTGGTTCTTTTACTTTTTCAACGGCTTTTTCTTCTTTGAAATTTGGATTTTCCGTGCCGTTTTTAGTTGTTTTGTACGCCCAATCACCTTTTTCTTCATCTAATTTGTAGAAATTGTAACAAGGAGTGTCTTGCATGGAAGCCAAGTCAACTTTTGCTTTTTTATTTGGCGCCAAATCAACATTTTCGTCGTTTTGTTTGGCCTTGATGGTAAACATTCCTCCTGATTGAAAGTTGTTTTGCACGCCAGCAGAATCGTATTTCATTGGAATTCCTGATAAAATGATATCCGTTAAACTGTGAAATTCTTGCCATTCGATTTCAACTTTTCCTTGTACGGGATTTCCCTGTGCGTCTACAAATGCATTTGCTGGGAATTCAATTTTTCCACCATTTTTCAGATTGATGACACTTTTTTCAGTACTTTCAATTTCAAACACATTTTCTTTGATTTCCAGGCCTTCAAATTGTTTGATACAGGAAACGATTTCCTTGGAAATGTTATGTTTTAGAATGTTTTCATTTCCAGATTTACAAGCTGAAAGGATAAGAATCGCAGATCCCAAATACAAGAAGTTTTTCATGACACGTAGTTTTATTTGAAAGTATAATGTTAAATTACTCAAAAAGTAACACAATCAAATGATTTTTTTTTAAAATACGTATTTTGTCGTAGGGATTGGTGCAAAAAAAAAGACACCAATTCAAGTGTCTCTTTATAATATATATCTTGTTTTTACTTCGGTTCAAGCGTACTTGAAATGCGATTCAACAAGTCAATTAAATGATTTTTAGTATCCAAATCTGTCGTGCTAGCAATTTTGGTTTTAATATCTCTTCTGATTATTTCTAGATTTGCTCTTACCGTTGAAGGAACATCAGTTAAAGCTAAATCTACATTTCTGAAACGCATCCCATAACTCGCACCAGGAGGAATGGAACGAACGGTAACTGTTTGTGGTTTCATCAATTCTATCAAAGCTGAAACGTATGTTTTTTGTAGGTTTCTTCTGTAAATATCAATTGCTGAAGCGTTTGTTAATTCCGTGAAAATGCTTCCTTTTAGGTTTGTAAATAAATCGTTTAAAGTCAAGTTACTTTTTGATAAAACACTTGATTCCATGATGCGAACGAGTTTATCTCCAGCCAAAACTGTATAAATTGATCCTGTTTGCACTGACTTAACAGCTTCAACTCCTGATTCCGGTTTTATTTTGGCGTTAATGTTTTGGTCTAACAACCAAGTTGGCGTTTGAAAAACTTGTTTCGCCAAGAAATTTAAGGCTTCCAATTGAGTTTCTTTGCTAACAACTTCATACACATTTCCTTCCATGTCGTAAGTTTTTGGTGTGTCATAAATTCCACCAACATTTTTAGAAACATGTCCGATATATCTTCTGTATTGCCCAAATACATTGCCATACATACGTTCTAATTCAGAATAATCTTCTCCTTCAGCTTTGGTCCATTCAACTAAATTTGGAACAATACGCTGTAAGTTTTTGATTCCATACTCCGATGCTTTCATCGCGTTGTCACTTAAATCTTCTGTTTGGTAACGTGGATCTGAAGGACTAACTTCTGTTCCGAAACGCAATCTTGGATTTTTGATTTTTTCGACAGTTAATTTATTTAAAATGGCTTTTTGTTCTTCCATTGTTTTGGCATCTTTGAAATAAGAATATCCCCATTGAATTGCCCATTTGTCATAGTCACCAATTCTAGGAAATAAATCTGTCACACCATCTTCAGGTTGAGCTACATAATTGAAACGGGCATAATCCATTATCGAAGAAGTATGTCCATTTTCTTTCACCCAATTTTTGTCTCTCAATTTTTCAACTGGAGTTGCAGAACTTGCACCCATGTTGTGACGTAGGCCTAAGGTATGTCCAACTTCATGGGAAGAAACAAATTGAATTAATTTCCCCATCAATTCTTCATCAAATTCTCTCATTCTTGCTCTCGCGTCATTTGGCGAAGCTTGAATGAAATACCAATCGTGCAATAAACTCATTAAATTGTGGTACCAACCAATGTGACTTTCAATGATTTCGCCACTTCTTGGGTCGTGTACATTTGGTCCATAGGCATTTTGAATGTCAGAAGCAAAATAACGAATCACTGAAAAACGAGCATCTTCCAAATTCATAGTGGAATCGTTTTCTGGCCAATATTCACCACGGATGGCGTTTTTCCAACCTGCTTGTTCGAAGGCAACTTGCCAATCGTCAATTCCAGCTTTCAAGTATTTCTTCCAATTTTCAGGTGTTGCAGGATCAATGTAGTAGATGATTGGTTTTTTTGGTTCAATCAATTCACCTTTTGCTTGGCGAAGCGCATCTGCTTCATTTTTTGGCTCCAATCTCCAACGTAAGGCAAATGTTTCGGTATTTACTTTTTGAGATTCCTCGCCATAAGCAGTTAATTCATTCGCGAAAAAACCAACTCTCGCATCAAACATTCTTTTTTGCATTGGAGTTTTTGGCAACAAAACAAATGAGGTGTTTAATTCTAAGGTTATAAATCCTGAATTGATTCCCGCTGGAGCTGGAGTGCCATTCCCGTGAGGGTTATAGGATAAAGCGTCAAAAGTTTTCACCGTTTTGATTTCCGTATTGATTGGAAAACTTAATATTTTGTCGATATAAGATTTATCTTTTTGAAAACGATTTAATTTCAAGTTATCCTTGGTGTATGGGTCAACAGAAAAAGTTTGGTTGTCGTCGTTGAAAAAATCTCCAATTTCAATCAAAACAGATGTATCTTTTTTTATTGCTTTAATTTCAAATACCCCAATAATTGGATCAGCGTTACTATTTTTAACCGAAGTGTAAATTGGTTTTGTACTGTCTTCAGAATAACTAACGTAAGTTATACTCTTCAGGAAGATTTTATCATTTGGACCTTTTTCCCATTTGATAACTTGGCTTGCGATTTGTTCTCCGCCATACATTCCAATTCCGGCAACAGTTTTGGAATAACGCGTAACAGTCATCATTTCTCTTCCAAAAATACTATCGTTGATTTCAAAATACCATTTGTCATCTACTTTATGTACCGTTAGAAGCCCTTTTGTTGTTTTTGCTTTGGAAGTGATGATTTCCGCAAAAGGTTTGATTACATTTTTTGCTGGTTCAACATTTTCTTTTTTGTCTTTAGATTTTTTCTTCGACTGCGCCAAAAGGCTAGGGGAGAAACATAAAAACAATAGGCTGAGAATAATAAAATTTGATTTCATTTTAATTTTTTAGATGCTCAAAAGTATAAAAATATCTTAATTACTTTTGTTTTTACCAACTATTTTGTATTTTTAATCGTTATAAGTAAAAATTATCCATGATAAAAATCTACTTTTCCTTTTTATTATTATGTTCTCTGAGTTGTTTTGGACAATGGGAATATACATTTAATTTTGAAGATACGGCGGGATATTACAATTTTTTAAAAATCGAAAATACACCCTTGAGTACAAATACTTGGCAAGTTGGTGCTCCTCAAAAAACGATTTTTACGCAAGCAAATTCAAATCCAAATGTAATCGTTACGGATACGATGAATTTTTATCGATCAAATGATAGTTCCATTTTTGAAATTTATCAAGTGAATGAATTTCAAATGAGATGTGTTCCTATGTATGCTTTTTCAGGTTATTATTGGGTTAATTCAGATACGATCACAGACTTCGGAAAAATTGAGGTCTCACCAAACCATGGGGCAACTTGGATTGATATTGTAAATGATACGATTTATGATTATCTGATGCAATGGTCAAGTGAAAAACCAACTTTGACAGGAAATTCAAATGGATGGCAATATTTTTATGTTGATTTACATATGTTGATGACAAATTTTAATATTTATTTTTTGCCAACAGATACCTTAATTTATCGCTTCACTTTTATAAGTGATTCCGTTCAAACACAAAAGGACGGACTCATGTTTGATGATTTGAATTTTCATTATGAGTCTGGAGTTGGAATTGAGGAAACTCAAGAACGTAAATTGTTAAAATTATTCCCTAATCCAGCAAGTGAATTTATTGCCTTCAACGAAGAAATTGAGCTAGCAGAAATATTTGACTCTCAAGGAAGATGCGTAATTCAAAAGCAAAATGTCGGAAATGGAGAAAAACTTGA
>JBKCGI010000204.1:0-32788 GCA_046303515.1 Flavobacteriia bacterium
ACGTCTTTCCGAAATAGAACCCATTTCAGCCATCGCAATTGCTAAAAAATCCATAATCAAAGCCAAAGGTTGACCGTGGAAATTTCCAGCAGAAACAACATCATCGTCTTCTGGGAAAACAGTTGGATTATCCGTTACTGCATTAATTTCTCTTTCTACAATTAATGCGCAATGATCAATTGTGTCCTTTGTTGCTCCATGAACTTGAGGAATACATCTAAACGAGTAAGGATCCTGTACATGCGCTTTTTCTTGCGCTACAATTGCACTTCCGCTTAAAATATTTCTAAATATGGAAGCAGTTTCAATTTGTCCAACTTGATTTCTGATTTCGTTCACGTTCGCCTGAAAAGGATTAATTCTTCCATCATATCCTTCAATAGATAAAGCCGCAATTTTATTCCAGTTCGACCATAATTGCTTACTTTTTGAAACAGCATGTGATGCATAACTGCTCATGAATTGTGTTCCGTTAAGCAATGCCAAACCTTCTTTTGAACGTAAAACAATTGGCTTCAAATTAAATTTTGTCAATATTTGTGAAGTAGGAATAACTTCCCCTTCAAAATAAACTTCTCCTTCACCTAAAAGTGGTAAAGAAAGATGAGCCAAAGGAGCCAAATCTCCCGAAGCCCCTAAACTTCCTTGTTGGTAAACAACTGGTAAAATTTCATTATTAAAAAAGAAAACCAAACGCTCAACTGTTTCCAGTTGAACACCAGAATTTCCGTGTGCAAGACCAAGAACTTTCAATAAAATCATTCGTTTTACAAGTTCATTTGGCACGGTTTCACCTAGACCACAAGCGTGAGACAAGACCAAATTTCGTTGTAATTGCTCCAAATCATCATTTGAAATTGCCGTATTACAAAGTGAACCAAATCCAGTATTTACACCATAAATTAGTTTTTCACTTTTGGCAACTTTTTCATCTAGGTATGTTCTACAAGCTTGAATCGTGTTTTTTACTTCTTCGCTTAATTGAATTTTATGGTTCTCATCTAAAATGGTATCAATTTCAGTTAAAGTCAACCAAGAATTTGAAATTATGGTGTTGCTCATTTTATTTTAATTTTGTAATTAATTCTGAAGTAGTACAAGAAATTTGTTCTCCAGATTCCATATTTTTCAACTGAATAACACCTTGATTTATTTCATTTTCGCCAATTAAAGCAACAAAACGAACATTTCTATCATTGGCATATTTCATTTGCTTTTGCATTTTTGCCGCACTTGGATAGACTTCGCAATCTATCCCCTCATTTCTAAGTTGCTGAACTATTTTTAAGCAATGTTTTTGCTCATTCAAACCAAAGTTGACGAACAAAACACTAAGTCCTTGGTCTGTTTCTTTCGGAAATAATTCTAATTCAGTCAAAACATCATAAATTCTATCTGCGCCAAAAGAAATTCCAACTCCCGACATTCCTTTCATTCCAAAAAGTCCGGTTAAATCGTCATATCTTCCTCCACCACAAATACTTCCCATTTTGACATTGTTGGCTTTTACTTCGAAAATTGCTCCTGTGTAATAATTTAAACCACGAGCAAGCGTCACATCAAATTCTAATTCAGCCTGTTTTAAACCTAATTCGTTCACTGAGTCAAAAACAAACTCAAGCTCTTCGATTCCTTTTAAACCGATTTCACTTTTTGTCAAAAAAGTTTTCATTTGACTTAGACGTTCACTTGTATTTCCTGAAATTTGAAACAAAGGTTTGATAATTTCAATGGCTTTTTCAGAAACCCCTTTTTCAAGTAATTCTTTGATGACTCCCTCTTCTCCAATTTTATCTAATTTATCTATAGCGACCGTAATATCAATAATTTTCTCTGCTTCACCGCAAATTTCTGCAATTCCAGATAAGATTTTACGATTGTTAATTTTTATGGTAAACGATGGGATTTTTAAATTTGAAAGCACTTCATCTAGCAAAAGTACATAATCCAATTCGTAGATTAAAGAATCACTTCCAACTACATCCGCATCGCATTGGTAAAACTCTTGGTAGCGTCCATGTTGAGGCCTGTCAGCTCTCCAAACAGGTTGAATTTGATATCTTTTAAAAGGAAAGGAAATTTCATTTTGGTGTTGAACTACAAATCGAGCAAAGGGCACAGTTAAGTCATAACGCAAAGCTTTTTCAGCCAATGAATTAGCGAATCTAGGTAAATTGTCATTTTGCAAGGCTTCAACATCCGCTTTTTTCATTTTATCTCCAGAATTCAATATTCTAAAAATTAAGCGATCTCCTTCTTCACCATATTTCCCCATTAAGGTTGAGGATAATTCGAATGACGGAGTTTCTATTGGTAAAAAGCCATACTTTTGAAATGCCTTTTTTATAGTTTCAAAAATATAAGTTCTCCTTGCCACTTCTTGTGGTAAAAAATCTCTTGTTCCTTTTGGAATTGCTGGTTTTTGTGACATTATTTCTCTTCAAATAAAGTGCAAATTTAAGCTTTTTTTGTTAACGACTTTTGAAAAAGCTGTAATTCTTAATAAAAGAACTAGGTCTCTATGTTGAGAGAAATCAAAAAAGTAAAATTTATAATTTATTTAATCCTCCAAGTGAGATTTATTTAAAAGATCTAAAACAGTTTTCACGGGACTAAAAGTGTCGGAAGGAATTTCAACAAAGACAGTGTTCCATTTAGCCATTGACCCATTCCACAATCCTGGCAACTCTGAAAAATAAATTGATTTTCCTTTGAATTTTTTCTCTATTAAGAAATATTTTGATTCATCAGAAAAATCCATTAAATCAAATTTATTTCCATTTAAATCCATTGGACAAGCAACCATCATAACAGGATTAAAATGCGTACTTTGAACTAATAATTTAAGTTGCTCAAAACTATTTTCAATTTGAGCCTTTTCAATAATTTGTTTGTTAATTATTCCATTTTCCTCAACCCAAAATGGTCCACCACCAGGTTGACCTTCGTTTTTAATCATTCCACAAATTCTGAAAGGTCGATTAATTAAATCTAAAATTTGTTGCTGATCAAAATCCTCAATTAATTTTTCATCAAGTAATTGGTATTTTGCGTTCAAAATAAAAAGTTGATCCACACTTGGATTCGCTTGTAAAAAAGTCATTTCCTTTTGAAACTCTAAAGCAATTCCACCTAAAAACTTAAAGGAATCTTTTGATTTTTGAGAATGATTATAGTTTTGAACGTTATCAATATTTTTTAGGAAAATGAAATCGCTTTCAATTTCGTTCAAATTACTTAAAAGCGCACCATGTCCAGCTGGTCTAGTCAAAATAATTCCGTTATCATCTTTAACTACACTCTCATCCTTGTAAAAAGAAATAGCATCCGTTTCTTTCTTTTGATACGAAAAATCAACAAACACTTCTTTTCCAACAAGAGTAGTAACATTTTGTATGCTGTGTTTTATTTCGTTTTCAAAGTTCTCATTTATAGTAAAATGAACATTTACTTTATCTTCTAGTAAATTAATTGCTTGCAAAACTTGCTCTTGGTAGGGATTTAGAATAAATGGTCCATTTTTGTGAAAAGGAATCAAGCCTTTTGGATAATTAGCGAAATTCAATCCTTCTTTTTCTAAGATATATAAGATAATTTCTTCAATTTTTGGATTATCATCTAAATTTAATTCTTTTATTTCTTTTGGTAAAAGGCGATAAAATGCGAAGTTTTCAAAATTATTAAAAAAACGTTCTATCAATTGAACATTATTTTCATCTGGTTGATTTAAAAATTCATACAAAAATTGAAACATTCTTGAACCTGAGCCCGATGCTGGTATGAAAAAAGATACAGTTTTTTGCTTTTTCTCAAATGCTTGAATTAAATCTTTACGCTTAACTTCATCATATTCTAAAATTCCAGAACCAATTTTACATGGATTTAGTAGTTTTAAAGTCGGTTTTTTTCCAAAAACTTTTTCCTTTTGCGTTTCAATACTATATCTAGAATTATTTTGATCGGTCATTTAATTGAATTTTTCTAATTTTACAACATGCATTTAATTGGCGAATATATAAAATACAAACTTAATTCCAAAGGGAAACATGATATTCATTCTCCATTTGTGTTCGATTTTGTGACTAAATGTCTAAAATTGGAATTAGAGAATTCAAAAAAAAACAAGCTAAAAGAACTTAAAAAATCTCTTTCAAAAGATAAAAGGATTCTTGAAATTAAAGATTTCGGCGCAGGTTCTAAAAAACTAGGAAGCAAAAGATCTGTCCGCCAAATTTATAAAAACGCAACCTCAAAAGGCATCTATGCTGAATTACTTTTCCAACTTGTTAAACATTATGATTTAAAAAATGTTTTAGAACTTGGAACAAGTTTAGGTGTCGGAAGTGCTTATTTAGCTTTTGGAAGTGAAAACGTAAATGTTATTAGCATTGATGCTTGTTCGGAGACTCAAAAAATTGCCCATGAGAATTTTTCAAAATTAGGCTTAAGCAATATTCATTTGATTAATGATAATTTTAGTAATTTCATCTCAAACTTAAATAATGAAAAATTTGATTTAGTTTTTATTGATGGTCATCATGATGGATTTGCTTTGAAAAATTACATTGCTTTGTTAGAAAAACATACCAATGATGAAACTATTTTTGTTCTAGATGACATTCGATGGAATCAGGACATGCTTAATGCATGGAATGAAGTGTGTGATAGTGAGAAATTTCATTTGACCTTGGATTTATTTCGAATGGGAATCGTACTAAAAAGAACACATCAGGCTAAAGAACATTTTGTCATCAAACTAAAAGGAGTAATAAAAGGAATGATATAAAAATTTAATCACATAAGTTTTAAAAAAAAATGAAAATATACACAAAAAAAGGAGATACAGGCACAACGCAATTGATAGGAGGAACTAGAATCCCAAAGCATTCTTTGAGAATTGAATCTTATGGAACTGTAGATGAACTAAATTCATACATTGGTTTAATTCGAGATCAAGAAATAAATCCAGAATATAAATCACAATTGATAGAAATTCAAGACCGTCTGTTCACCATAGGCTCGAGTTTAGCGGCTGATCCAGAAAAATCTACCATGAAACTTCCAGAAATCAATGAAGCAGATGTCGATTTTCTAGAAAAAATAATGGATGAAATGGATGCTTTATTGCCACCTATGACTTCATTTGTTTTGCCTGGAGGTCACACCACCGTCTCCTATTGTCATTTAGCAAGATGTGTGTGTCGAAGAGCTGAAAGAATTGTTTCTCATTTAAATGATTTGGAAAAAATTAATCCAATTGTGTTGAAATATTTGAATCGCTTAAGTGATTATTTATTTGTTTTGTCGCGAAAATTAACACAAGATTTGGGAGCTGAAGAGCAAGCTTGGAAGCCAAGAATGTAATTTTTTTAAACATTAAAATCCTTATTTTCAATAAAAACAAAGAATGTTCATAAAAAAAACGTTTAAAAATTTGGATTTAATTAAAATAAAATTACTTTTGCGCAAAAATTAACCCAATAAAAAGAAGGAGAATATGTACTGGACATTAGAATTAGCATCATACTTGGAAGACGCGCCTTGGCCTGCAACCAAAGATGAATTGATTGATTTCGCTATACGTAATGGATCTCCTTTAGAAGTAGTAGAAAATCTACAAGATTTAGAGGATGAGGGCGATATCTACGAGAGTATAGAAGAAATATGGGCGGATTATCCATCCAAAGATGATTTTCTTTTTAACGAAGATGAATATTAAAATAAAAAAACCGTTAGTCTGAGATTAACGGTTTTTTTTGTATCATTATTTTTTTACTCCGGTAATATTTTCATTTTCTCAGCAAAGTGATAACAATAATCTCTTAAATCTTCCATAATTTTAGTTTCACCTGTAGCTTTTTCAAAAGTGTCTGCCATTGTAACTAATGTTTGGTGAAAAAACTGTTTCATTTCTTCTATTGATAAATCATCAGTCCACAAATCAATTTTCAAGGTGTTTTTTTGATTTGGATCCCACATGGAAAGAAACATGCCTTTAGATTCAGCATTTTCCACATTTCCATCCGTTGCATTCCATAAAATTCTCATCGGAACGTTGTTCTCATTAACGCCAACATTAATTTTAATTTCTGAAGTTTTGATTATTTTTTTGTCCATTTCTGTAATATTAATTCGTAATTTTAGTTCACTTCATATTCTTGAAGAATCGTGTTGTAAGGTAGTTTGATTAATTCTTCCAAGGTAGTTTCTGGATATTGTTCCATATAAGATTTAATCATTCTCCAACCTAAAAACTGTCCCAATCTATCTGGACCTTTTTCCGGTAATCCGACTGTAAAAGGAGCATCATTTAAAAAATTCGCTTGATCTCTTTCATTTTCAGAAAACAATAATTTTTCATCCACTAAATATTTCCAAAAGGAATACTCATTTTCTATAGCCCAATCATAATCCTTTTTAGAATAACGAATAATGATATTTTTTTCTTCTTTGGGAAAAGAAGCCTCTGTAAGGTAAATTATTTTCCCCCATCTAATTATTGCATCAGCTGTATTTTGTTTTGTTTCAGGAAGATAATGAGTCATAATCCAAGAGGTTAAAACATCGCGTTCTAAATATTCCTTTTGCATACCTTCCTTAATCCACTGAAAAAATTCTTGTTCTGGTAATTCTTTTATGACATCCGTCTTATTTCCTAAATAACGTTCCAAACCGATTGCTATTTCATCTTCAGTACTAAAAACATTACTTGCAAATAAGGAATTCATGAAAACTATGTTTTTCGGAAGTTTGCCTTTTGGAAAATGGTAATTCAAATGTAAAAAGCCATCATTTATTTTGCTTTTAATTTCATTTAAATTTGAAAACTTTTCTGAAATCCTTTTTTCAACTCGATTAATAAATTTTTCATTCACAAACTCTTTGATCCGAGCATCTGTGCCAATATCAGTAAGTTTACCTACATTTAAACAATAACCTAGTTCATAATCTAAAACTTGTTCAGGAAGAAGCTTTTGATCGTTAATAACTTGGTACAATTTACCTTGAGAAGTATGAACAAATATAGAATCTAAATTTACAAATGAAATACCTAAGTTTTTATTCTCTACCTCAATATCAATTGGAGAATTGGAACACGAATATGTCAATCCCAATAGGAATATTAAAGAAGTAAAAATTTTGTAATCCATATTTTTTTTTATTTTTGCAGTCAAAAGTAATTAATCTCCCTCGAAATTGGTATGACTTTTGCAAAAAAATAGAAACTAAAAAATATTTAAACATGAAAAAAATAGTACTTTCTTTAATTGGCTTAGGATTTTTCGCCACTACTTTTGCTCAAGAAGCATTTGATAAAAAAATGCAATTTGGTATCGTTTTGGGTACTGGATTCAATATGAATAAAACTTCTACATTGTTAGATAGAAGTGGTGTTGGATTTGACCAAACATTAGGATTAAACCTTAATTATAATGTTAATCCAACTTTAACTTTAACTACTGGAATTGAATTTGATTTTGAGTCATTCAAGTATACACCAAAAGATTCAGTATTTTATTACTACGCAGATAATAAAATCATTAGTAAAGAAAATTATGATACTTCTGCAAATGCACAACAAGATTTGTATATGTTATCAGAAAGACAATACAAAGTAAATTATTTGACAATTCCTCTTTTCGTAACCTTGAAAACAAAACCTTTTGGTAATTTACAATACTTTGGGAAATTTGGTTCAAGAATCTCAATGAAGGTAGGAGGAAGAATTAATGATTCAGGATTCAATTTTGCAGGTGATTCATTGACTGGTGCAAAAACAGATTTCGAAAATACAAATATGACTCTTGAAAATGATATTAAATTTTTAAAAATTAATGCTGGTGTTTCTGGTGGAGCAATGTGGAATTTTTCTGGAACAACAATGTTGGTTGGAGAGATTGGATATTTCTTTGGTTTGAGTCAAATTCATGCTGCTGAAAAATTAACAGGAGATGACAAAAAACGTGATTATACGTTGATTGATGCTGGTAAAGACAACACACTTTCAAATTGGAAATATACAGTTCCTGCAGCAAAACAAGGACAAATTTTAATTAAAATGACTTTATTCTTTTAACTTGAATTTAGAAAAAATAAACAACCATATTGTAGCCTGGCTTGAAGCATATTGCGGAAAAGCTGGGCTTTCTGGTTTTATTGTAGGTATATCTGGCGGAATTGACTCTGCAGTAACTTCAACTTTATGTGCTCAAACTGGTAAAAAGGTTTTATTATTAAATATGCCTATTAGACAAACCGCAGCAGAATATAATCGAGGAACAGAGCACATCGAAAATCTGAAAAATAAATTCGACAACGTCACTTCTTTAGAAATTGATTTGACAACTACTTTTGAAGTTTTGGAAAATACGTTTCCACAAAATACAGTTTCAAATCATTTGGCAATGGCAAATACCAGGGCACGCTTGCGAATGACAACTTTGTATGCACTTGGTCAAGCTGAAAATTTATTGGTTGCTGGAACTGGTAATAAAATTGAAGATTTCGGAATCGGATTTTACACAAAATATGGCGATGGAGGAGTTGATCTAAGTCCAATTGCAGATTTAACTAAAACACAAGTATTTGCTTTAGCACAATATTTAAAAATTGTTTCATCCATCCAACAAGCAAAACCAACTGATGGATTGTGGGAAGACGGAAGAAGTGATGAAGACCAAATTGGAGCAACGTATCCAGAATTAGAATGGGCTATGGCCTTTGAAGGTGAAGAAATAGATTTGACCTTACGTGAAATAGAAGTTTTAGCGCTTTATCGAAAATTAAATCGCATCAATAGTCATAAAATGGAGCCAATTCCAGTTTGTGAGATCCCAAAAGAATATTTTTTGTAATTCATTTTTATCTTAATTTCTTTTCTCTTAAAAGTTCACTATTTTTGTAAATATGAATCGAGCGATTTTAAGGGATAATTTTAATATTTTGAGAAAAATTACTTTTTTCAGAATTTGGAATTTAATTGTGCTCAAAATATCGTTTTTGATTTCAAGAATACTTAAACAAAATAAGCACGCAGGCCTTCCCTTTTCCCTGAGCATCGAACCTACGACGGCTTGTAATTTAGGCTGTCCAGAGTGCCCAAGTGGTTTAAAACAATTTACAAGACCAACTGGGAAAATCGACCTAGAAACAAATAGAAGAATCATCAAAGAAGTTGGGAAACAATTATTTTATATCAATTATTATTTTCAAGGTGAACCATTTTTGAATCCGCAATTTTTAGATTTAATTAAAGAAGCTAAAAAAAATAAAATTTATACAGCAACTTCTACAAATGCACATTTTATTGACAAGGCAAAAGCAAAAGAAATTGTAAACTCAGGTTTGGACAGATTAATCATATCGATTGATGGCACCACACAAAAAACCTATGAAAACTATCGTGTGCATGGTGTTTTATCTAAAGTTTTAGAGGCATCTAAACATATGGTTGAAGCCAAAAAAGAGTTAAATTCTCACACTCCTCATCTCATATTTCAATTTTTGGTTGTAAAACCTAATGAACATCAGATTCAAGAAGTTTTTGATTTGGCGAAAGAAATTGGAATTGATGAAGTACGCTTGAAATCAGCACAAGTTTATGATTATACTAACGGAAACGAATTGATTCCAGAAAATGAAAAATATTCCAGGTATGTTAAAAAATCAGATGGAACATATCGTTTAAAAGCTGAAACAGGAAATCATTGCTGGAGAATGTGGTCTTCATGTGTTTTAACTTGGGATGCACAAATAGTTCCTTGCTGCTTCGATAAAGATGCTACAATAAAATTAGGTTCTGTAAACGATCATGATTTTAAATCACTTTGGAAATCGAAAAAATACAATACCTTTAGACGGCAGATTCTAACAGGTAGAAATCAACTAGAAATTTGTAAAAATTGCTCAGAAGGGGCAAAAGTTTGGGTTTAAAAATAAAAATATGAAAAAATTAATTTTAGTAATCTTTAGTTTGTGTTTGACAAGTACTGTAATGTCACAAAATGCAATTCCAAAAAGAGGTTTTGCAGTTGATTGGATTATACCAAAAGCACTTTCAAATCCTTTGATTATGACTTATAATCGTATGGAAATTGGGATTAATCTTCCTGACTCAATTAACAGCATGATTACTAATTTCATCAAAGATAGCCTTACTACCAACAAACTTAATCCTTTTAATCCGGAAGATATTGATATCAAAGCGGAATTCTATATCAAGGAGGGCGAAAATTGGAAATTTAAACAATTTATTTATGGTTTTTATTACGAAGATTTTAAACGAAACACTCAAAGCAAAAACATAAATGATTGGAATTGGTCAAAACTTAAAACGAAAGATAATTTTAGAGTGCGATTTGCACCAACAGAGGCTGGAAAATGGAAGTTTAATGTTAGAATTAAAATCAAAGAGCAAGAAATTGTAAATCTTGGAGATTACGAATTTTCATGTGAAAAAGGAGATAACTTAGGATTTGTAAAAGTTTCGGAAAGTAAGAGATATCTGAAATTAGGGGAAAACACTTTTTTACCTGTCGGACAAAACATGCCAAAACCACTTTGTTACTATGAAAAAGATTCAACAGGAAAAGTTTCCAATGATGAGTATAAATGCTCAAAATGCGATTGTGCTGGTTATGAAGAATGGTGCCCGCATTTAAAGAAATTACCTATAAATCCAAATGCTTACATGACCTTTTTGAAAGAAATAGAAAAATTACAAAAGTCTGGAGCAAATTTTTATCGCGTTTTGATTTTCCCTCACACCTATGAAATAGAATACGATAAATTAGGGAATTACTATTCACGAATGAACTCTGCTTGGGAGTTAGATAAACTTATTGAAAAATCTGAAGAATTAGATATGAAAATCGATTTAAACCTGTTTGTCGGCTACCCACTTGCAATTAGACCTTATGAAGTTGGTGCCTGGGATTGGATTAAAGAAAATGAAAATGATTTTGGATATTGTTACAAAAATGAGCTCAACTTAAAAGAACCTGTTGAGTTTTTGACCAATCTTCTAGCAATTAAACATTACCAAAATAGAATACGTTATATTATTGCAAGATGGGGCTATTCTACTTCTATTATGCAACTGGAATTAATGAGTGAAATCAATAATAAATTTCAAAAATTCCCTAAAGAAATGTATAATTGGCATTATGAAATGAGTCGCTTCGTGAAAGAAGATCTGCAACATAAAACTCAATTATTAGCAATGAGTTATGATGGAACTCGTCCAGAAATTCAATTGGGAGACTCTTCATTTTACATTCCTCATTTTGATGTATTAACACACAATACCCATCGTTTAGACTTTCAAAGAAGAGCTCTACAAATATATTATAACGACGTAAAACATATTCAAAAACCACTAATTTATAGTGAAATAGGAACAGGTGATACTGAAGTTGAATTATGTGACAACAACATTGAATGGAAAAAAGATTTGTGGTTAACCGTTTTTTCTGGAACTGCCTCTGCAGGAATAAATTGGAACGAACAGCATAATTATAAATTGTGGGAATACTACGCACATTTGCAAACCTATCTTAAAGACATAAATTTTGACGAATTCTTGGAATTAAAAACAACTCTTAGAAAGGATAAATTAGTCGAAGCCTTGTCAATTAAATCAACTGATAAAACGAAAAATATTGGTATGATACATAATGCAACTATGAATTATTATACTAATTCTAAAGGCGGGAAATGTCAAACAGAATATAAACCAAATGAAAAAATTTATCAAACTTTTCAAATTACTAAGGCGAACAAAAAGAAAAAAGGTATCGTTTTAGAGGGAATGATTGGAAAAACTATTTATACCATTGATTGGTTTGATCCTGCTACTGGGAAAATCATTCGAACGGATGAAGTTGAAACGAAATCTAAGGGAAACATTACAATGATGCACCCTGATTTAACGAAAGAAATGCCAATGATTGCCTACAAAATCTATCCGAAGGGAAAAGCCTTTAGTACCTTAAAACCAGTTCATTCCAAAGGAAATAAAGTTAAACCAAAAAATGGAGAAATTCACAACGAATAAAATGAACGAATTTTAAATAAAGCTGTATTAATCAACCAAACACAATTACTATGAGAAAAATTATGGCACTACTATGCCTATCAATTTCTTTTGGCGGCAATTCACAAAAAATAAATGAACTTACAGTTTCTTCTGAAATAAAGAAAGTAAAGTTGTTTCTAACCTCTGGAGAAATGACCCA
Organism: Flavobacteriia bacterium; assembly: GCA_046303515.1. Classification (GTDB taxonomy): domain Bacteria; phylum Bacteroidota; class Bacteroidia; order Flavobacteriales_D; family Crocinitomicaceae; genus M2408. Next base: position 12,237 of record JBKCGI010000204.1, read on the forward strand.
CCAGAGTAGTTTAAAATTAGTAAAAGGTAGAAATAAAATTATTTTTTCTGGAGTATCAGCCTACGCAGATCCCCAAAGTATTCAGTTTTCAATGCCAAATACTTACAGATTGGTTTCCTTTTCTACTGAAATGGATTTTTTGGCCGCTGAATTATTTAATCCGAGAATTGCGAAACTAAAAGATTCCTTAACAATTTTAAAGGACCAAATTCAGCTCAATGCTGATGTGAATTCATCTTTCCAGGCTGAATTAGCAGTAATGAATACAAATCGCGATTTGAAAGGAAATGATGAAAAATAGTCCAGCTGAAATTCAACAACAAATGGCAGACAATATCCAATGGATAAAAGGAGCACAACAAAATAAATTGGTTGTTGGATCGCAAGCTCGAATTTTGTATGCGGATGCAGAAGGAAGAATGCGTATCGCTGAGGCGTTCAACAAAGCGATTGAAAGAGGTGAAATTGGTCCTGTAGTTTTAGGTAGAGATCACCACGATGTGTCAGGAACGGATTCGCCTTATAGAGAAACATCCAACATTTATGATGGTTCCCGTTTTACTGCTGATATGGCTATACACAATGTGATTGGAGATAGTTTCAGAGGTGCAACTTGGGTTTCCATTCACAACGGAGGAGGAGTAGGTTGGGGAGAAGTAATGAATGGAGGTTTTGGGATGTTGCTCGATGGAACAAAAGAAGCGGATAGAAGACTTAAAATGATGCTGCATTGGGATGTGAACAACGGTATTTCTAGACGTTCTTGGGCTCGAAACGAAGGAGCAATTTTTGCCATTAAACGAGCGATGGAACAAGAGCCTTTGTTAAAAGTTACATTGCCAGAATTGGTGGATGATGGATTGCTGAAATTCATTCAATAACTTGCGGAAATTGTTATTTTACTATTAATAGATGGTATATAGGAGTTTATATATATTGATTTACCTGAGTTTGGTGATGTTTTTTTTACGAGACATTCACGAATCAATGCACCAACTAGCGGCTTATTTTTTTACAGGGGAATGGATATATAGAGACTTGATGTTTTGGGATTTAAAGACACATCTGCCAATTCAACAAGTAGCTTGGATTTATTTTTCTGGGCCACTGTTTAATTTACTAGTGATTTTAGTTGCATTGTATATTGGAACGATAAAAAAAATGAAATATTCCTTTTTATTGATTCTTACAAATAATCCTCTATCGATAGTTGTTGCACTTATTTTAGAAGGTGGTGATATATGGCATGCATCTAAGCTTCTTTTTAATGAACTTGCTTGGCTTATTGTGCTATGTTATTTTACGTTTTACATTGCCATTTTGTTTTATGTTTTTTTCAAGATAAAAACTGTTTCAAATCAATGGTTCTATTTTTTAATTTGCTTTATTTTACCATTTATTGAATTTTTGTTTTTAAATTATGGATTAAATCCAATGTTTAATAAATTTGTGAACTTAGGAATTTGTTCTGATTTATTAATATTATTATACAACACTTTTTTAGGAGTATTGCTTCTTTTGTATTGGAAGCAATTTAAAATGAAACTTGAAATTAGCAAAAGAGATTAAATATATTTTCCATTGTTGATTACGATGAGGTTGATAACTTTAGCAATTAATGAATCTTTTGTGATTGATTCTCCTTTTTCTAAAAGTTCATTTAATTCAATGATTAATTCCTTCAAGGTTTCCAATTCTAATGCTAATTTATTCATTTTCTGAGTATAGTTATTTGGATTTTGAATTCCATCAAGGGCAACTAAACATTCAACTACCCTTAAAAATGTAGCTGAAGAAACATTATCTGTAAGATTTGTTATTTCACGGGTTAAAACATTATCCCGTTTTTTATCCCGTACATTTTCATCTGTTTTCATAACTAAAGATTTCCGGTTTTTAATTTATTTATTGCATAAGCACATGCTCGAGCAGTCAAAGCCATATATGTTAGTGAAGGGTTTTGGTTTCCTCCTGAAGTCATACAACTTCCATCTGTAATAAACACATTTTTTGAATCATGAAGTTGATTGTATTTATTTAAGACAGAGTTCTTACTATTGTTCCCCATTCTAGCAGTCCCCATTTCATGGACAGTTGTACCTCCTGGTGGTGCATAGTCAAATCCCTTTATATTTTTAAATCCTGCAATATCTAACATCTCTATAGCGCTTTTCTGTGCATCTATTCTCATTTTTTGTTCATTTTCTTTAAATTCAAATTGAATATGTATCAATGGCAATCCCCATTGATCTTTCAAATTATTATCTAAATATATTTTATTGTCTTCATAAGGCAAACATTCTCCCCATGCACCCATCCACATTGTCCACGGACCAGGGGTAGTGAGTTTCTCTTTAAACTCAGGACCAATAGACTGTTCTATTTTCATAACGTCTTGCCATTCCATTCGTTCTCCATCTGCTTGAAATCCATAACCTCTTAAAAAATCGCTATCTTTTTTGTACAGATTTCTAAATCTAGGAATGTAAATTCCAGTTGGTCTTCTACCTGAATAATAATAATCTTTGAAGTATTCATGTTCTCCCGTCGCTCCAACTGATTTATGGTGATCCATGAGATTTAATCCCAATTGACCACTTGAATTACCCAACCCAGCAGGGTGAATGTTGCTTTTTGAATGAAGTAATAAGCTTGTAGTAGCAATTGTTGAGGCATTAATAAAAATTACTTTTGAAAAATAATCTGTTGTTGTTTTTGTTAATTCATCAATGATACTTACTCCAATTGCTTTTCCAGTTTGTTTATCAATAATCATTTCATAAGCGATGGAATGTGGTCTAAGTGTTAAATTTCCTGTTGCAAATGCTGCAGGTAATGTCGAAGAGTTACTGCTAAAATAGCCTCCGTATGGGCATCCTCTACTACATAAGTTACGATATTGACAAGGACCTCGTTGTTTATAGCCTTTTGTCAAATTTGCAACTCTTCCAATACTTACCAACCTTTGTTTAAAGTGCGATTCTACTTTTTGTTTGAAATGTAGTTCGATGGCATTCATTTCCATAGGTGGTAAAAATTCTCCATCTGGAAAATGAGCTAATCCTTCACTTTTTCCACTTACTCCGATGAATTTCTCTACATAACTATACCAATAGGCTAAATCATCATAACGTATAGGCCAATCAATTCCAATATTTTCTTTGCGATTGGCTTCGAAATCTAAATCACTCATACGATACACTTGTCTTCCCCATGTTAACGATCTACCTCCAACTTGGTAACCTCTAATCCAATTAAATGGAGTGTCTTGAATGTAAGGATGTTCTTTATCAGAAACAAAAAAATGTTTATTTCCTTCATCATAGCAATGACTTTGAATTGGGTTGTATTCATCAGTAGTTGTTTTGAGCATGCGAAATTCAAATTCCCATGGATCTTTCATTGCAGTTGGGTAATCTTTAATGTGTTCTACATTTCTACCTCTTTCAAGTAATAACGTTTTCAAACCTCCTTCACAAAGTTCTTTAGCTGCCCAACCTCCTGTTATACCGCTTCCAATTACTATTGCATCATATGTATTAGAAGCTGAATGAGGAGCTCCTATGTATCTGTTTATTTCGTTGCCCATGATTTTTCGTGTTTAGAGATGTGTATTTGACTTATAAAAGTTCCTGGATTTCTGTCATATCGAAGACTATTTGTTAATGCAATAGATGAAGTGCAATATCCGATACATGTAAGTTCTTTCAATACGTGAAAAAAATCCTTTCCAAAAAGTTTGGTGTGAATTTGATCATAATATGGGATTCTACTCTCCAAACGTTTCAATTCTAACAATAATGCCTTTTGTTTATTTTGGCTTAAGTTTAAGAAGTTGCTTTGGTATTGATTTTGAGCACGTTCTTTAAGTTGTTTTAATCCGATTATGAAATTATTAGTGATATTGTATTCACAATTGTGTAAATAATGAAGAATAAAAATTCCTACTTTGGCATCTTTTGCACCTGGCGTTTCTGTTTTGGGAATGATGATCTCACTCAATTCGTCTATCAAAGGTAACTCACCTTCAAGTTCATTATAATTGGGTTTTGAATTAACAGAAAAGTAGTTGTTTCCATAATAAACTAAACCTAATCCAGTTAAGGCTAGGAGTGATTTTGATATAAAGTTTCTTCGTTTCATAGTGGGATTTTATAAAGAGTGTCTAAAATTGCATGTACATCATTTGAATCTAGAAAGGTATTTGCAGGCATTGGAACCTCTCCCCAAACTCCTTGGCTTCCGTTAAGAATAGAATGGAATAATTTGAATCTATTGATAAAATTATCATCGTATTTATTTCTTATTTTTGTCCAGGAAGGGCCGACCTTGTCTTCATTTTTCATGTGACAATTGCTACAGTTATGTTGATCTAGGATGTCCGTTTTAACCATTTGTTGAACTGGTTCTTTCGATTCTATATGTTTATATTCTTTCGCCTTATCTGAACATGACAAAATAAAAAACATACTTGTAATAATTAACTTTTTCATGTTGAATGATTTTAATGTTTAATAAATACTTTAAAGATAATGCCATTAAATTAATGCATTGATAATCAGATAATAATGCAATTCTAATTTCCATTTTTAAGAATCATAATGGATTAAATTCTTATTTTGAGAAAAATATTCTTTGATTCCTATTTTTAATCGGTTAAGTGTTTTTGCGTAAAACATTAAGTATAAATACCTAATAGATTGAGTATGGAATCAGGATTCCCTTTTTTAAAATTAGATTTAGATAAAACCAATTTCTATGGCACAAATAAAACACAACACCATTAAAGAAACAATGGTAGATTTACTAAATCAAGCGGAAAAATATGGAGGTCAATCATGAATCCAAGTTAAATTTTGGAACCTGCGGTTATTTAGGGTTAGAAAAACATCCAGCCATTTTAAGTGGAGCTCAAGAATATATGTTTAAGTTTGGTATGCAATTTTCTGTTTCCAGGACTTATATTCAATCAACTTATAGCATTACATTAGAAGAAACACTTTCGAAATTGTATGATGGACTTCCTGTTCTAACATCTAGTTCAACAACGTTGATGCACGCAGCTATAATTCCATATTTGATTGATAAAGATGACGTGATACTTTTGGATCAACAATGTCATGCTAGTATGCAATCTTCCGTTTTACAAACGTTGTCTTCAGGAACTAAATTGGATATCATTAGGCATTCTGATATGCAGATGCTTGAAAATAAATTGAAAATTTACACCTCCAAATGTACTAAAGTATGGTATTTTGCAGATGGGGTTTATTCTATGTTTGGTGATGTATTGCCTATAAATCAATTGAATCACTTGTTGAGTAAATATGAAAATTTTAATCTATATGTGGATGATGCTCATGGCATGAGTTGGGCTGGAACAAATTGCGTATATTTACGTAGAGGATCAATTTGTAATGGATTATTTAAATACCTTATCTTACAATGCAACAATTGTGTAGTATGAATGATAATTTTATTGAATTTTCTAGAAATGAAAATGGAATTGTGATAGCAATGTTTAATGTTGTTCACATAGATGTTGATAAAGCACGAGAATTGATAAAACGTAGAAATGAATTCACGAATCATCAACCATTCAGAACATTAATAGATGTCACGAAAGTGAAAGGCATCAGTAAAGAGGCTAGAGATGTATTTGGTTCTGCCGAAGGAACAAAAAATGTTGAGAGAGCTGCGTTTATTACCAATTCTCCATTGTCAGCTTTTTTAGCAAATTTTCTGATTAAAGTGAATTTAACTAAAGCCAAATCTAATGTGAGATTATTTACAAATAAAGAAAATGCAATGCAGTGGTTAATAGAAAGCTAGATATAGAATTGATGCAGCAAATTATCATTTCATATGCAAATGCTGATTTCAGTAAACGCATGGAAATTAATAAGCAATTAAGTAAGTTAAATCGAGAAAGTCATATTTTAAACGAAAAAATTGAATTGATCCGCATGCAATTGACTGAATTAAATTTCAATGAAAACATGAGAAGTAATCAAGTTATTGTATTAATTGAAGTAGATGAACCTTCAACAGCAAATTGCAATCTTTCTTATTTGGTAAGTGATTGTGGATAGGCTGCAACTTATGATTTAGCGGCTACAGACTTAAATCAAAAAATAAACCTAAAATATAAAGCTAAAGTGTATAATAACACTGGCAATGATTGGAACAATGTCGATTTAACTTTATCGACTGCCGACCCAAAATTATCAGCTTCACAGCCAATACTGTCGCCTTGGTACTTAAATTATTATGATGGAAATAATTTTAAAGGGAAATCTATCCAATATAAAAACCAAGAAATTCAACAAGAAGTTGATTACCGTTCTCAAGTTGAAAATAATTTGAACATGGCAAACCAACGTGCTTATGATAATTATATGTTGGATGAACAAATTCTAGTTAACACAAAATTTGCTCGAAATGACAACGAATGGAGCAAATTAGAAAGCATGAAAACTACCAAAAAACCAATAGAAATTGAACAAATAGAAATATCTGAATTGACAGCAGAATTTCAAATTCCAAATAAATTTTCATGTCCAACTGACGGAAAAGCCTATGTGGTAGACGTAAAAGAATTAAACTTAGATGCTACTTTTACACATGTTTCAGTTCCTAAATTAGATAATGGAGCATTTTTATTGGCAAATATTGTCGGTTGGCAAGATTTAGATTTGATGCCTGGCCCTACAAATGTTTATTTTGGTGGAATGTATGTTGGAGTTTCAAACATTGACACAAGAAATGTGAGCGATACTTTAGCTTTATCATTCGGTAGAGACAGTAAAGTAATGGTAATGCGTAAGTTAAAATCCGAAATGAGTTCTAAAAAGGTTGTTGGTTCTTCTAAAAAAGAAACATATTTGTATGAAATCGCCATTCGAAACAACAGAAATGTTCCCGTGAAAATAAATGTTTACGATCAGATTCCTGTGAGCAAAAATGCCGATATTACGGTTACAGTTGATGAACTTTCATTGGGTAAAAAAGATAACGAAACTGGTGAGGTGAAATGGGAAATTACCTTGCAACCGAATGAAATTAAATCTCTTGAAATTGGCTATTCAGTGAAATACCCAAAAGATGCAACTGTTGTTCTTCAAAAATATAGATACGCCGGAGTTAGAGCTAAGTTTTAATTAAATTAATGATTTCAATCAAGCATAAAAAAAGCGAGTTAATACTCGCTTTTTCATTTTATAAATCATCCTCATCAGCTTTCTCTTTACGAGCCTTCTTTTTTTCTTTCAACACTTTTTTCTGTTCTTCAGTTAATTCAGCCATAACTGATTTACGTCGATTTTGATTACTACTTTTCAATTGCTCTTTTTTCTGCTCTTCGGTTAAATCCGCTTTTTTACGAATTTCTTGATTTTTCTGAGCTGTTCTGAGGTTTATTGAATAAATTTTGTCACGCTGCACCGGAGTTAAGGTAATATCCTTTTCTAGATGCTTTGTTGCAATTTCAGCTCGCTCCTCAGGTGTTTTCTTTACTTTTTGTTGTCCGAATGAAATGTGTGAAGCAAGCACTAAACACATTGTTAAAATTACTGTTCTCATGGTTTCTAATTTTTAAAGTGTATATTCAATTTTTATACCACTTTGACAAATGTAAACGAAAAAGGTTTAATTTCACCTAGAATTTATTTAATTATGAAAGTTTTTTACCTTTTTATTTTCTTGCTTTGCTTAGTTGCTTGCGCGACAAGATCACTTGAAAAGGTTGAACCAGAAACAATCAAATTAAATTTAAATCGCAAAAATCTAAAAAATATTCCTCTTGAAGTTTTCAAACACAAACAAATTAAAGAATTACATCTTTACGAAAACAATTTAGATTCTATCTCTCCCTTAATTGCTGAATTAGAAAATCTGGAAGAATTATATATTGGCAAAAATAATCTCCATTTTTTACCAGACGAAATTTGCAACTTAAAAAAACTAAAAATTCTTTCAGTTCAATTCAACATGCTTGAAAAACTTCCAGATTCTCTAGGGAATTTAAGTAGTTTAGAACAATTAATAATCAACCAAAATCAATTGGTTACCCTCCCTAAAAGCATTGGCAAATTAAAAAATCTTCAGACCATCCAACTCACATGGAATCAATTGACAACTTTACCTGATGAATTATTCGCCTGTTCAAATTTGAGGTATTTGGACCTAAGTCGCAATCAATTAACAGAATTGTCTGATTCTCTCGTGAATTTAAAGAAATTAAATTATTTAAAATTAAGTTATGCTGGTTTTTTAGTTCAACTTCCTGAAACTATTTGTGACTTAAGAAACCTAGAAACTTTGGAGGTGGATAAGCAAACTGTTATTCCAATTTGTTTGGCGACACAAAAAACATTACGTGTTCAAGTAATTGTAAAATAGATTATTTTTGTGTAAAAATCTCGTACATGTTGAAGAAAATATTTTTGCTAGTTATTTTTTTTATTTCGTTCAAATCATTGAGTCAAAATAAAATTGAAACTATTATTGTAAAGACACAAACCTATTGTGACCATTGTAAAGTTTGCGAATCGTGCGCTGGAAAAATGGAAACTGACTTATATTATGTCAAAGGGGTCAAGTTGGTCGAATACAACGAAAACGATATGACAATCACCGTAAAGTACAAGGCAAAAAAAACTACACCAGAAAAAATACGAGTTGCCATTTCTAAATTAGGTTTTACTGCTGATGATATTCCTGCAGATTCGTCTGCTTACGAAAATTTAGATAGCTGTTGTAAAAAGAAATAATCTATTTTTTAAATGTGATTCTAAACCCAAAAAAAGCCCTAATTCCTTGATTTGGTGCATAAACATAAGCTGGATCAAAGGTCAAAGCGAACGGATTATCAACCGTAGCAAGAACTTGACCATTGTTATCCAGATTTACATTTTTATCAAATGGGTCATTGCTCCTAGCAATTAAAAAAGGTGTGTTTTTTGCCGGGGTCCAATTCAAGAGGTTTTTTATACCTCCAAAAAAATAACATTTTTCATTTATTTTATAGGTAATTTGAAGATTTTGAATCGAATAGGCTTGGGAATATTGTGGCCTTGGATCTAAATCTCCCAAAGTTGGCAACCTCATCGGTCCAACAAAATTTCCCGTATAATCGATTGAGATTTTTTTATACGAATACGAAATCGTCCAATTTCCACTAACATGTTCGGTGAGAATTTGGTCTGTTTTAATTCCGTTTTCTATTTGGGAAACATCCATGTAGGTTATTCCCGTTTGAAGCGAAAATGTTTGCTTGTAATTCAATTTCAAATCAGTAGAAAGACCTGCACTTTGCGAATAACCTGAACTATTTTTATAGACAATCTGATTGACATTACTCTCATAATCAGGAATAATTCGATTCGAAAAATACGTGTAAAACGCTTGAATATCATGCTCAAATGTCCAATTGAGATTGATTTTCTTTGTCCACAAGTAAGAAGAATTGATGCTTTTGGATCTTTCTGGTTTCAAGTTTTCTGAAATAATGATTTGTCGCGAACCAGTCAAAGCTGCGTGATCTTCCGTGAAAAGATTCACAATTCGAAAACCAGTTCCTGCATGAATTCTGAAACTTGAGTTATTCTTAAATCTTTTCATCGCTGCAATTCTCGGCGTAAAAATAAATTTATGTTCATTGTGATAATCCAATCTACTGGAGTAAAGAATGGAAATGTTACTTTTAAACTTTAAGTTGTGTTGCCAAAATATTCCTGGTAAAAAAGTTTTTAAAATTTGATTTTGTGGATTTAAACTGTCGTTAGTTTGCGTTGAAAAAGTATTGTCGTCATAAACGGTGTAACGTTTTGTCAAGCCTAACAAAAAATCGTGCGATTTTAACTTTGAAAGTGAATCGCGTTGAAAAGATTTTTCCCAGGTGAGTTGCGAAAAAAACAGTTGTTGACTTGCATCAAATTTCATCGTTCCATAGTAACTATCTTGCAAATGAAAATTCGTGTGCGTTAAAAAAACAATTTTTTCAGTTGTAGGCAATTGATAAACCAAATTCATTTCTCCTCGTTTCAGGTAAATCGACTCCGCATAAATACTATCACCTCCTCGAAAATTTTCATTCCAATTGAGTTCTCCTCCCCACCTATTTTCTTGCATGTAGCGCATACTTATATTGAAAATACGATTCATTTTTCGTTCAAAATTAAAGCGCTGAAATACTGAAAATCTATTTTGTAATGGTACATCTGTAAAATTATCCTTGTTTTGATCCAATTTGTTGTCAAAAAAATACTGATTAGCACTCAAAAAATAAGCAGTCTTTTTTCCTAAAAGCAGATTTAAACCTAAATCTGTATTGAATTCTCGATGCGAACTAGCAAAATATTGAAATTGAAATTCTGGTTTTTTACTTGCTTTTTTCGTGTAAGCATGAATTACACCCGCAACTGCTTCACTTCCATACAAACTTGAGGCTGGACCTTTGGTGACCTCAATTCTATCCAATAAAAAAGATGGAATCCCAGACAAACCATATACGGAAGATAATCCACCGACAATTGGCACTCCGTCCAAAACAATCAATGTATATGGACCTTCCAAACCATTTAAATGAATATCGCCCGTTCCGCAAACATTACAATTTACCTGTGAACGCACACCATTCATCCGATCCATCATATCCATTAGGTTTGGACTTGGATTTTTGATGAAATATTTTTTATCGTACACATCTGTTACAATTGGACTTTCAGCGCGAACTAATTCTTTTACATTTCCAAAAACAGCTACTTCTTCCAAATCTGAAATAACTTGTTTCATTTTAAAAATGATTGAATCTTGTTTTTTTTGGCTTAAATCAATTTTTATTTTTTGACTTTCAAATTCTAAACAAAAACATTGTAGCTCAATATCATTTGAATTTAAATTGGAAAATTTAAATATTCCTGCAGAATCTGGAACTGTAATTTTGGATGTACCACTGATTCCAACTTTACAATTCGAATAGTTGATATTTTCACCTTCAATTTTACCAACGATAGTTTTTTGAGAAAAACCCCAGGAAAAGTTAGTAATGAGAAAAATGAAAGTTAAGTACCTCAAAATAATTTGTTTTATCTGCAAAAATAATAAAGTTAGACTAGTCTAACAAATTTATTTCAATAAATTTAATATCTTTGTTATTATGCTAAGTATCACAGAAGAAAATTACATCAAACATATTTTGTCCTTTTTGCTATCAAATGGCTACAATCAGGGCGTTGGCACCAATGAATTGGCTTCAAGTTTGGATGTGAAACCTTCGTCTGTAAATGTGATGCTCAAGCGTTTGCGTGATAAAGAATTAATTGTCTACGAAAAATATGGTAAGATTTTTTTGTCAGAAACAGGAAAACTCATTGGTATGGAAATCATTCGCAAACACCGCCTTTGGGAAACTTTTTTATACGAAAAACTAGATTTCACTTGGGATGAAGTACATGAAGTAGCTGAACAATTGGAACACATTCATTCATCCAAATTGATTGAAAAATTGGATAAATTTTTAGATTTTCCGGCCTTTGACCCGCATGGAGATCCCATTCCAAACAAAAAAGGAGAAATAAAAATTACTCCAAAACAATTGTTATCAGAAATAGAAGTTGGCAAAAAATGCAAAATGGTTGCCGTAAATGATAATTCAGCAGTTTTTTTAAAATATGTCCAAGAATTAGGAATTGCAATTAACAATGAAATCAAAGTGCTATCAAAATTGAGTTTTGATGAATCACTTGAAATTTCAGTTGAAGGAAAAAAAGCTCGAGTGAGTAAAAAATTTGCTCAAAATATTTATGTAGTTTCCGATAAAATTAAATAACTTTACAAAAAATAAAGATTATGTTCAAAGAATTCTGGTTAACACTTACGCCTTGGAGAAAATTCAAATTAATTATGATTTTACTCCTTGTTATCTACATTGTGATTTTTGCAATAATGAACTGGAAAATTCAGGAACTTGATTTTGTATTTTTTCCATTGAAATTGCCGATGACCTTATTGATTTCAATTTGTTTAATTTCTGGGTACTTATCTTCTACCCTTTTTGATTACAGGAAATACAAACAAAAAGAAAAGGAAATCAATATTTTAAAAGAGCAAATTGCCAAACTTGAAGCAAAATCAATAAGTGAATAATCAATGCTGAAATTCAGCCAAGTACTGCTATTTTTATCGCTTTTTTCAACTTGTTTTTCGCAAAAAAAGGCTGTAATAGACTCGCTCAACAATTTGGATTATGTCTATTTGTCAAATAATTTGCAGCATTCACAGAATTTATTTCTTAAAAATCTAGCACAAGCTCAAAAAATCAAGTATGCACTTGGCGAAGCTGCCTCTTTGAATAAATTGGGAACAATTGAGTCACTATTAGGAGATTATAAAGCCTCTGTAGCCTATTTCATGCGATCTGTAAAACTGTATGAAAAACTTAAGCGCTTTGATAAAGTTGCAACAATTTATGCTGATATCGGATACCGAATTCGCTACATTGACTACAATGAAGGACTTGGATATTTTAGAAAAGCTATTCAAGTTGGTGAAAAATACCATATAGGTAGTGAAATGTCTGCAATTTATAATAATTACGGTGAAACCATAAAAAATGAAAACATCGACAGTGCCTTATTTTACTATCAAAAATCTTTATCAATTGCACGTAAAAATAATGTTGTGATAAGCATTCCTTTTAGTTTGAACAAAATTTCCGAAGCATATGCCAAAAAAAGAGATTTTAAAAAGGCATTTTCTTACCTCAACGAATCGGATAAATATAGGTTTTCTGGAACGGATACATCAGGAATAGCAGACAACATAGCTTATCGTGCAGATATTTTTTATGAAATCCCTCAGGTTGATAGTGCAATGTTTTACTATGAAAAATCATTAGTTTTAGCTAAAAAAACAAATTACAATTCCCTCGAACGATTTTGTCTTGAACGTTTGGCTGATTTATACCAAAGAAAAGGGCAATTCGAAAAAGCATTTCTTACCTTCAAAAAATTCAAAGCAATGGAGGACAGTGTTTTGAATGGAAGTGTAAAAAATGAAATGGCTAACCTTCAGGTAAGGTATGATTCAGAAAAAACAAAAAGAGAATTAGCTGAAAATGAAATCATTTTGGAAAATAGAAAAAAGTGGTTACTTGTTAGTTTAGTTGGAATAAGTTTATTGATTCTTGTTTTATTTTTTGTTTACCGATACCAAAAGGCAAAACGAAAAAATGAGCGAAAAGAATTGGAATTAAATAAAGAATTAGAGAAAACCATTCTAGAAAAAGATTTTGCCGACGAAAAAATTAGAATTGCGCGCGAATTACACGATAATATCGGTTCGCATTTAACTTTTATGATTAGTTCTTTGGATAATTTAGCATATGTAGAAAATCCAGAAAAAAAATTAGAAAAAGTTGCTGATTTATCTAATTTTGGTCGTCTTACGATGAAAGATTTGCGAGATACCATTTGGGCTATGAATCACGATGGTGGTTCTTTTGAACAATTGATTGCAAGAGTTTCGGAATTAAGAGCAGTATTGCCTTCAAATTTGTTTGTAACGATTTTGTCAAACGTACATAATGAGAAACCACTAACAGGCCTACAATTGTTAAACTGTTACCGCATCATTCAGGAATTTATTCAGAATACCATCAAATACGCACAAGCAGATCAAATAAAAGTTGAATTTAAAGATCAAAATGATTCCTTCCAAATTGAAATTTGCGACAATGGAACGGGCTTTGATTTGAATTCCATTAATTTTGGTAATGGTATTTTAAATATGAAAAGAAGATGTGAAGATTTATCTGGCAAATTCGATATTCAAACTTCCACAGAAGGTACAAAAGTAGTTTGCTTGATTCCTTTTTAAGATGCTTGTTTTTGAAAACAAAAAAAGGGTTCATTGCTGAACCCATTCAAAAAAAATAAATCTATAAATCTATTAAAATTAAGCTAATTTTACGTTTACTGCATTTAATCCTTTTTTACCTTCCTGAAGATCAAACGTTACAACATCGTTTTCGTTAATTTTATTAACTAAACCTGAAACGTGAACAAAATACTCTTTGTTCGTCTCTTCCTCTTTAATGAAACCAAATCCTTTTGTCTCATTAAAAAATTTAACTGTACCTTTATTCATATGGCAATGATACAACAAAAAAAATAATTTCAATACTTTTTGTAAAAAAATCTTATATTTTTTTTAACTTTACTCCATAAAAAATATTTCAAAATGAGTGAATTAAAAAATAGTATTAAGAAATATTTACCTTATTTTGTTGATGTTTGGCAGTACCTAGCAATTATTGTTATCTTTATTTTAGCAGCAATTTTCATTTTATGAAGCGCCTTAAAATACACTTATTTTTTTGCTTAAATTTTATTTTTGAAACTGTAATATTTGCCCAAAATTACGATCCAAATTTAAACTTCGATTCACTCTCACACCTTTCATATGTTTCACTCCACGACAGTTATTTAAATGATGTTTGGGGACATGTAGATGAAAACGGAAATGAATACGCATTAGTTGGAGCAAGAAAAGGTGTTTCGATAGTTGATGTAACAAATGCTACAAATCCTGTTGAAATTTATTGGGAAGCAGGAGAAGAATCCATTTGGAGAGATATAAACACCTTCAATAATTTTGCGTACATAACTACTGAAGCAGAAAGTGGTTTGATGATTTTAGACATGAATTCATTACCAAATACAAATGGAATAACGTCTACATATTATACTGGCCCTGCTGGAAATGAATGGCAATCAGCACACACTTTATATATTGATTCTTCTGGATATGCATACATTTTTGGAGCAAATCGAGGTAATGGTGGAGTCATAATTTTAGATATTCATACCGACCCCTTAAATCCAATTGAGGTTGGAGTTTTTGATAATTGGTATTGTCATGACGGATATGTTTTAGGCGACACCATGTACTTAGCTCATATATCAGACGGTTTTATAAGTATTGTTGACATATCGGATAGAAGTAATCCAATCTTACTGGGGACAAAAACAACTCACAACACTTTTTCGCACAACATCTGGGTAAGTCCTGATGGAAATTATGCCTTCACAACTGATGAAGTTTCTGGAGCCTTTATCGGTTCATATGATATCAGCGATCCAGCGAATATTGTTGAATTAGATTTAGTGCAAAATTCACCTGGCTTAGGTGTAATTCCTCACAATGTACATTATCTAAATGGATATATTATAACAAGTTATTATTCAGATGGTGTTGTAGTTTTTGATGGAAGTAGACCAAACAATTTAGTTAAAGTGGGAAGTTTTGATACCTATCCTGCCAAGACGATTGGTTTTGATGGTACATGGGCTTCCTATCCATATTTACCATCAGGAAACGTCTTAGCTGCAGATATTACAGAAGGGCTTTTTATCTATAAACCAACTTACCATCGGGCTTCTTTTTTGGAAGGAAATATTACAAATTCCGCAAATGGGTCAAGTATAAGTAATGTGCAAATCTCTATTGAAGGAGCAGATGTTGTAGAATTATCGAAATCAAATGGTGATTATGCGACAGGAATTGTCAATGTGGGAACTCTAAATGTTACTTTTTTTAAAGTCGGTTTCTATCCGCAAATAATCCTCGTTACCTTTCAAGAAGGACTTGTTGTGAATTTAGATGTTGAGCTTGACCCAATCCCTCAATTTCCAATAACAGTCATTGTAAAAGATAAAAGTACAAACGATTTTATTTTGGATGCTCATGTTCTTGCAAAAGGATCTTTAACAGAAGACGAAATCCTTACGAATGGATTGGGAGAAGCAACATTTTCACTTTTTTATGAAGAAAATTATCAGATTACAATTGGAAAGTGGTCATATAGAATTACCTGCTTTGATCAGGAATTAAATTCAACTACGAATACCTTAACAATCCTCCTAGATAAAGGCTATGAAGATGATTTTAGTCTTGATTTCGGCTGGAACACTGCATTTATTGGTGCTACAAAAGGGTTTTGGGTTAGAGAGAAACCAAATTCAACTTCTTCCAATTCTGCTCCAGGTGTTGACTCAGAAAATGATTGCGGAGAAAAAGCTTTTATTACAGGAAATGACCCAAGCCTTAATTCTGATTTAGATGATGTAAAAAAAGGAATGGTTTTATTATATTCTCCGAATTTTGATTTATCAGATAATAAAACACCTTACATCCATTTCGATAGATGGTTTTACAATTTTTACGGTGTCGAACCTTTAGATGATACACTTAAAATTTTTATTTCAAATGGAGATTCTACTATCTTACTTGATCAGCAAGGACCTGAGGTAAATTCTTACTTTAAATGGAATAAAAAGAGTTTCTATCTTCCAGATTACATCGGCTTAAATCAAAACATGCAATTAATAATTAAGCTGAGTGATTATGACCCTGTTTTTAATATTACAGAAGGTGGTTTTGATAATTTTTTCATGGATTCAATAAATCGATATGAGACAGATGAAATCTTATTTAAAGGAAAGGTCAACGTTTTCCCAAATCCAACTACCGATATCATTCAAATCTATAACCTAAAAGAAAGTGATTTAATTGAGCTATTTGACTTGAATGGAAATTTAATACTTAAACGAAAAGCACTTGGTTTAATCGAGGAATTTGACCTTGTAGATTTAAGAACCGGTTTGTATATATTAAGAATTGAAAACCAACAATTCAAAGTAATTAAAATGTAATTGTGAATTAGATTTTACTTCTTTCATCTATATCTCATTCAAAAACGTATTTTTGTAAAAAAATTAAATTTGGAATTCTTAAAACAAATATCAATTGTTGTCCCGCTTTATAATGAAGTAGAGTCATTACCTGAATTACATTCATGGATTCAAAGAGTCATGTCGGAAAATAACTTTACGTATGAAGTTGTTTTTATAGACGATGGAAGTAAAGATGGTTCTTGGTCAATTGTGGAAGATTTAAGATCAAAAGATGAGAACGTTAAAGGCATCAAATTTCAACGCAATTACGGTAAATCGGCAGCATTACAAAAAGGTTTTGAGGCAGCTGTAGGACGTGTTGTTATTACCATGGATGCTGACTTACAAGATAGTCCGGATGAAATTCCAGAATTATATCGCTTAATTGCTGAAGAAGATTACGACGTAATTTCAGGTTGGAAGAAAAAGAGATACGATCCAATTACAAAAACACTTCCCACAAAATTATACAATTGGGCAGCTAGAAAATTGACTGGAATTTATTTACACGATTTCAACTGTGGTTTAAAAGCCTACAAAAATGAAGTGGTGAAAAGCATAGAATTATATGGTGACATGCACCGTTATATTCCACCTCTAGCAAAATTTGCTGGATTCAATAAAATCGGCGAAAAAGTTGTTATTCATCAGGCAAGAAAATACGGTAAAACAAAATTTGGTTTAAATCGCTTTTTAAATGGCCCATTAGATTTACTTTCAGTTGTCTTTATGGGTAAATTTGGAAAAAAACCAATGCATATTTTTGGAGCGCTAGGTGCTTTAATGTTTTTCCTTGGATTTGGCTTATTTTTCTATTTGGCAATTGACAAATTATTTATCGATACAACAGGAAAATTATTAGCTCAAAGAACAGAATTTTTCTTAGCACTTACGTGTATGGTTTTAGGAGTTCAATTCTTTTTAGCTGGATTTATTGGCGAATTAATAGGTAGAAATTCTTCCACACGAAATGTGTATTTAATCGAAAAAGAAATTTAATTCTCAAATGGATTGGTTAAAATCTGTCGATTCTTCTTGGACATTGTTTTTAGATCGAGATGGGGTTATCAACAAACGCATCATGAACGGATATGTTACCCAAATATCTGAATTTCATTTTTTGGAGGAAGTCCCACAATCAATTTCTTTTTTTTCGAAAACATTTGCCCATGTTTTTGTAGTTACGAATCAACAAGGAATTGCAAAAAAACGCATGTTAGAAAGTAACCTTTTAGAAATTCACCGTTACATGGAAAGTGAGGTGGAAAAATTTGGTGGAAAAATTTCTGCAAGTTATTATGCTCCAGAATTGGCAAGTGATGAAAATTCAAGTAGAAAACCAAAACCAACTATGGCTTTGAAAGCTCAAAGGGATTTCCCTGAAATAGTTTTTGAAAAATCAATCATGGTTGGAGATACGGATAGTGATATTTTGTTTGGAATAAATCTTGGTATGAAAACTGTAAGAATAAAAACAGAAGAAGCAATAAATGTTGAAGCCGATTTGACAGTGGATAGTTTAAAATCTTTAAAAGAAATATGGGAAAAGTAGTTTTGTATATTATATTAAGTCTTTGTTTTCAATTGTCTGCTCAAGAAGTCAATAAAAAAGATGCAAAGGGATTGAAACAAGGTCCTTGGGAAAAACGATACGAAAAAAGTATTGCCTATGAATACAAAGGTCAATTTAAAAATGATAAACCGTATGGAACTTTCTATTACTATTATTTCTCCAATAAAAAGAAGGCCATAATTGTACACAATGAGAAGACAGGTCGCTCTGTAGCCAATATGTATTATGAAAACGGCTTGGATATGGCATTCGGAATTTATTTGAACCAAAAAAAAGACAGCGTTTGGACATATTGGAATTCTTATGGTAAATTGAGCTATAAAGAAACCTACAAAGCAGGAAAATTGAATGGTTTAAAAACAGTTTACTACGTACCAGAGGCACAAGCAGATAAATCTGTAAAAGTTGCCATGACCGAAAATTATGTTGACGATGTATTACACGGAGAACAAATTGAGTATTTTAATGATGGCACAATAAAAAGCAAAGGAAAATACGAAAACGGTTTAAAAGTTGGCAAATTTGTAGTGAATAACTCCAATGGAACACCAATGATTAAGGAAAATTATAAAAAGGGAAAATTACATGGCTATTCATATGGTTACGATGAGTCAGGTAAAGAACTTGGGAAACGATTTTATAAAGAAGGAAAAGAATTAAAAGGTAAGGAATTGGAAAAATACCTCAAATATTGCAAAGACAATAAAATTGATTTTAATAAGTAAAAATTAATGATTCAATTTCCAATTTATTTCTAAAAGGTACTCCAAGGTCTCCATATGCCTTTTGGCTTCGAATAAGTTTTCACCCCATGCATAAACACCATGATTTTTGATGATAAAACAGTGATTTTCAAATTCATTTTTTCTTTCTCTCATCCATTTTGAAAACTCCATCATATCTTGTGAATTCTCAATAATTGGAATTGAAACTTGATTTAAATGAGTTGTCTGTCCTCTAAAACCTTTTTGAATTTCATAACCTTCGAAAATAATTTCAGAATCATATTTTTGCGAATTCAAAACAGAATAAACTGAATGAGCGTGTAAAATCACTCCAGTTTGAGGAAATAAATCATACAAAACACAGTGAATTAAGGTTTCTGCTGAAGGTTTTATTGCAATATCAACAGCTTTTCCATTTGAATCAACTTCAATAAAATCTTGTTCCGTAAATTGAGATTTATCTATTCCGGAACGAGAAACAAATATTCCTTTACCCTCTTTATAGGAATAGTTCGTAGATGTTGCAGGCGACCAGCCTTTTGCATTGAACGCACGAATAACTGCAGCTAATTCACTTTTTATTTCCATGTTCACTTAGTTAAAATTTCTGACCTCAATTCTTCACTTGTTTTGCTACTTCCATCATGACTCCAACCCGGAGGCTTAAAAAGATATTTTAATCGCTCAGAAAAACTTAAAGGTCTTTTTAAATCTTTTACAATAGATGAAAACTCATGAAAAATAGTTTCCTGTGGCTTTGCAGAAATAGTTTTCTCATATAACCCAAACTTTGGCTTCACGGCATCCAATTCCGCTTGAAAGGTTCCAAAAAGTTTATCCCAAATAATCAAACACATTCCCATGTTTTTATCCAAATATTCAACATTGGATGCATGATGCACACGATGATGAGAAGGTGTAACGAGAAAATATTCTAAAAAACCCAATCTATCTATCAAATTGGTATGCAAAAGAATACCATAGGTTTGTGTGATTGAAAAAATGATGAAGATATCAAAGGGATGGAAACCAATAAAGCACAAAGGAATAAACCATAAAAATCGATAAATCGGCTGAAAAACAGAGGATCTAAAACCTGTTGTTAGATTAAATTTTTCAGAAGAATGATGTGTTACATGAACTGCCCAAAATAATCGTATTTTGTGTTCAGATCGATGAATCCAATAAAAAATAATGTCCTCCAATAAAAAAAGTGAAATCCAATACAAAACTGGATTAGTTTTCAATTCAAAAATATGATGCTCGTAGGCAAATAGAAGCGAAAATAAACTTATTCCTCTCATTAAAACATCGATGCCCATATTCGCTACCATCAAATATACATTAGTCAAGGTATCAATAAAAGTGTAATTTTTTAATCCAGTATTGTTTTTGACATTAATCCAATTGCTAAGAATAATTTCACCTAAAATCAGAATTACATAAATTGGCGCCGACCAAAGAATAAAAAGTTTTTCAAACTCCTGAACCATCTTAAATAAAATCTTTTTGAATCAA
>JBKCGI010000205.1:0-3050 GCA_046303515.1 Flavobacteriia bacterium
TGATGAACGATCCAGAAACTGAAGGAATTGTAATGATTGGTGAAATTGGTGGTAACTTAGAAGCTATCGCTGCACGTTGGATCAAAGAAAACGGAACAAAACCAGTTGTTGGATTTATCGCAGGAGAAACTGCTCCAGCAGGAAGAACAATGGGTCACGCAGGTGCAATTGTTGGTGGTCACGACGATACAGCAGAAGCTAAAAAACGTATCATGAGAGAGTGTGGAATTCACGTTGTTGATTCTCCAGCAGAAATCGGTAAGAAAATGGCAGAAGTTATGGGCGTTACCGCTTAATTTTTGCTTCAAAATAGAATTGAAAGTCATCGGCCTCGGCAGATGACTTTTTTTTGTGCATTAAATTTAGGTTTTTGCAAATTTTCGTAATCCTTCTTATCCATTTTATACCAATTACAATTCAAGCCATCGTATAAAAAGGTATCAATCAGCTTTAAACCAATTTTTGTAAGAATTTTATTTGAAGCTTGATTTTCAACATGTGCCGAAGCGTAAATTTCGTTCAATTGAAGGTTTTCAAAAGCATATTTTAATGCTACTGCTGCTGTTTCACTTGCAATGCCTTTTCCCCAATGTTTTTTGATGAGCCGGTAGCCAATATCGTGGATGTTTGTAAGTTTGTTTACTTCGTACTTCAGTAATTTTAAGCCAACCCAGCCTACAAATTCTTTTGTTTCTTTATCTTCAATTGCCCAGCGACCAATGCCATTGTCGACATATTGTTGACGTACCATCTGGATAATTTTTTCGGATTCTTCGATACTTTTTACTGGCGTATTGCCCAAATATTTGTGCACATCAGGCTCAGAATCAAGTTCAAACATGGCTTCTAAATCGGTGGGCAAAATTTCTCTTAAAATAAAGCGTGGTGTTGTTGCGAAGATTTGCATGGGTGGGGATTTTTATTGAGTTGAAATTAACGGTTTGTGCCTTGGCGCTCGGCCCAACTAGTAAAGTAAACTGTTGAACCGAAGTTAAGATTATTTTCTTTCTTGAAATCTTTGTGGCGAAGTGAGATTTTGGGCTGGCGCGTAAGCAGCTGTTATATGCATTTTATTTGAGCGTTTATTAATTAACGTGGTTTTTTAAAGATTCATTTTCTGATTTTATTAATTCCTCTGTAAACAATATTTGTTTGATTCACTATGTAAATTATTGTATATACTAAATAAAAGATTAATGGAAAATTCAATAAATAATTGACATTTGGACTTATAGTGCTAAATCCACGGCCATCTCCATAGAAAAGTTCAACAATAGGCAAAGTAAATTCAATGTAAGAAGGATATTCTTTTAATACGAATAAGTAGTAGTATATTCCATAAATTGAATATAGAAATCCGAAAAACCAAGTTAATTTTCTTCTAATAATAAATACCATGAGAAATAGAAAATACGGAAAATAAGTTGACCAACCTCTTCCTTCATATTTTATATGTGTTGTAATTCGGAATAGTAAACACACAAGAAACATTAAAGTCAAAAAATAAAAAAATAGATTTACTAAATTCTTAATATCTATCCTTTGTTTCTTCATATTAGTCATACTTTGAATTCATGATGTGTGTCAATTGCATATAACTTACTTCTAGGTCTCACTTTATGAGGCCTATACAACATATTTTGAATGCATAGGTCTTGGTTTATGAGACATTATTTTTCAAATATAATCTTTTTTCACACAACAAGAAAAATGTTTAAATTTATTTATTTCAATTACGAAGTGTTTCTAAATCGTCTTGTTTAGATTCTCATTTTTTACCACAATCTCGCGCCCCGGCGAAGCTGATAAAGCCCCACTGGACTTGAAAGCGCAGACGGGTACCTTGTCCGTCTCCTGACGGAAGGCGCCCAAATAAAATTACAAAACCACTACTCATCATAATACAAAAAATAAAAAGCTTCCACATTATCCAAATAAGCGCCGTTAAATCCTGCATCGAGAATTTTCTTCATGTAGGAATTGTTGTTGCTGTAAATGATTTCTTCCCAATCTTTTTTCCAGAATTTTACCCAAATTTCATCTTCGTAGCCTTCGTAAGCTTTATATAACCATTTTGGATTTTTTAATTTCCAGTCGGCTTGCCAATAGTAACGGTATTTTTCGGCAGAACCAATGCTTATGTAGGAAATGACCAAACGTTTTCCACCGTTGGCTTTGGTTTTAAGACTTTGGATGTCTGAACTAGTAAAAAGTTCATCACCAAAAAAAGCGTCAATAATTACTAAATCAAAATTTGTTGCTTTGATGGAATCTAAAAAACTTTGTTTAGTGCTATAATTCTCAGAACTAATCAGATACAAATAATTTTTGGCCTCGCTAACTTTGGTAATATCAGTCGCATTTTCCTGATGTACATAACTGGGAATATACTTGTAATCGTAATTGTTTGATGTTCTAGGAAAAGGCACAAAACTAGCATCGGTGTTGAAAATCAAAGAAGAATCGAAGTCCGATTGGGTCTTGGTGTAATCTGCAACCAAAATGGGTAACTTTTCTCTGGCTTGCAACAACAAATCCAAGCGGTAATTGTCAGGCGAAAAACTTCCATTGTAAAACAATTCTTCAATTCCATACCCATCAATTGCGTTTACAAAGGTTTCGTCAAATCCTTCGCCAGCATCCAAAAACTTGAAAATCAATTCTTCACCATTTTGAGGGATAATGGCAAAATTTGGATTTATTCCTTTGGCATATTTACTGATTTCAACAACAAAGTCCTGCATTTTTGAAGCAGCTCTATTGCTTTTTCGCTCTTTCGAACAAGAGTATAGAAGCAAAATAATTGTGATTAAATAAAACGTTTTCATATCCCAATAACGTAATTTGTGAAAAATAGTACAGTATTACTTACAAGTATAGGATATTTTTTCTTTTTAACACATAGGCGCATAGATTTTTTAAGAACTCCAACTTTGTAAACTATGTGGCTCCTATGTTTGTAAAATTATTATTTTAGTGTAAAAGTGAGAAAGAATGAGAGCACGTATGTGGCTAAATAATCAGCAGATATATTCACACATAGAAATAGC
>JBKCGI010000206.1:0-6058 GCA_046303515.1 Flavobacteriia bacterium
ATTGTGTATGAAGTATTAGGACCTGGACAATATAAAATTGCCGAACAAAATACCGAAAAAGGCAAAAAAGTAACTTTTAGTGATTTGAATCTCAATTTCATGACCAAAGGAAAGGTGCAGTTTTATAGGCCGGAGAAATAATTTAATTTTTCTTTTTTTGAAAATAATTTTTTGGATATCATTTGTTTTTAGTTTTTCGCTTTTGCAAATCGCTATAGCACAGGATTCTTATATTTTGAAAGGCAAGTTGATAGATAATAAAGACAGTCTACCTTTAATTTTTGGTCAAGTGTTTATTAGTCAAGAAGATGGTTTAGCGAACTTAGCAAGCACAAATGATTTAGGTGAATTTGAATTTAAAAATTTAAAAGCTGGCAAATATACCTTAGAATCAGATTACTTTTATTTTCCAACTAAGACTATTGAAATAAATCTTAAAAGTGATTCATTGCTAATTTTTGGGATTGACGAGGGAGAAATGTTAGAACAACTGAAAAATTATAAATTTAAGTCTAGTTATACAATTTATTATTATGGTATACCAGTGTATGATGATGAGGATTTGAATCAAATTGGTAAACAGTACGGTGTTAAATTTATAGGTTTAGGTTGTGTTGGAGATAGAAGGTATAACAAATATAATCTGATGATTGAACAAATTTTAAATTATAAGAATGGAGTTGATTGGGAAGATAGATTTTGGAATGAAGTCGCTAAAACGCTTGATAAATAGTAATAATTTATAAATGAAAATTGTAGTATTAATTTTTAGTTTTGAGTTCGAGGCGCTTTTGTATTTTAAAATTTTGAGTTTACATTAGTAAATGATAAATTATAAAATGAAAGCAACGAAGAAAATCGAGACTAAAAATAATACTACTTCGTCATCCAAGATCCGCCAACAGAAATAATGTTGCCTAAAGCCAAATATTCCTGATGCGTAGCTTCTGAAATCCCGCCAGTTGGACAAAATTTAACATGAGGAAAAACTTGTCCGTAGGTTTTTAAAGCTTCCAAACCACCAAATAAATGTGCTGGAAAAAACTTAAATGTATCCCAATTTTGTTGTAAGCCTAAAATGATTTCACTAGGTGTAGAAACCCCAGGAATAAAAGCAATTTTACTTGCTTCAAAAGCAGAAAATAGGGCAGGACTGATTCCAGGACTTACCATAAAATCTATTCCAATTTCAACAGCTTTGTCAATTTGAAAAGTATTCACTATTGTTCCCATACCAACAGAAATTTCTTTCCCGAATTCTTCTTTCGTTTTTTGAATAGCATCAAAAGCAACATCTGTTCTTAAAGTTATTTCAATACAACGAATATTTTGTTTTACCAAACGTTCAACCATTGGTTCAACTTCATTTAAGTTATTGAAAGTAACTACAGGAATCACAGGGTGTTGTGATAAAACTTGACGAATGTTGTTTTGTGTTGACATAAAAATTCTTTTTTACAAAAATATTAAAAATATCTCACTAGAAACACTTATTGTCAAAAATACACTTAATATTTTATTTTGACTTGGAGTTTTAAGTTGGTGACAAATTTTAACGCAAAGCTAGCAAAGGTTTTTTGATGTGCTAGGTGTTTTGAGGGCGCAAAGAGTTACTTGTAGAAAACCAATTTCAAATATTTCAAAAAACCTCCTTTTGGTAAAAAATCTAAAATTTTGTGTATTCATACAAGGTAGTGTAAGGTTTTCCTTTTTGGCCAAAACGCTCGTCTTTTAAAACTAAACCATTTTCATCCAATTCAAATTTTTGGATACTGCCTGGTTTTAGGTTTTGTGGTTTGAAATAAGTTGATTTTTCAACCAAAGTTCCATTTTTGTCATATTTATTTTTTATAAGAAAAATGCATTTGTTTTTTCTAAAAGTTTTAGACTCTAGAATTTTTTCATTTTCATTGTATTTTGTATGATATTGATAGGTTATTTTTCCTTTATTGTAGTTCGTTATAATGTGCCATTGTTTGTCAATTTCCCATTTGACTTTTAAAATTGTATCCTTGATATAATCATTTGATTCATAATAAACCGAATCAGCTGTATATTTCATTTCACTTAAATAGGGTATTTCTTTTTTGATGGTTCTCGTAAAAATTGAATATGATCCGTCATTGTTTTCAGAACGAAATTGACATCTACTTGAGGTTTCTTCTTCTTTCGAAGCGACAATTATTTCTCCTTGAGGTTTACACTCATAGTTCCACACTTTTTTAAGTTTACCATCAATGAAGTAAGTTGATTTTTTTAATTTGTCTTCTTCATTATATTCAAAATTCATTTCACGTTTATGATTCTTTTTATCAATTACCAAGGAAGTTAAAATTTTGTTTGAACTAGAATAGGTGTAGGACTCGGACAATTCCCTTTTTCCGTTTTTGAAACTTTCGTAACTTTTGATTTTTCCGTTCGCATAAGCGTATTTACTTTCATTTGTATTTCCTTTTTTGTCCTTTGAATACGAATAAGTCATTAAAGTGTCATTCAAATATTCAGCTTTATACTCAAATTTAGCTGAAGGATTGTAGGAATAAATTAATTTTCCTTTAGGGTTAAATTGTTGTAGGTATTCATTTTTTTTACCCTTACGGTCAATCGTCGTAATTTTAATTTTTGAAATATTTTGTTCCACCCTTTTTTTTAATGGTGCATAATAATAATGATGTTCATCGTAATATTTTTCGTCAAATTGATTGAAATAATGTGTACCAACATAATTCATATTGCCATAATGTAGTTGAGACTTTAATGAAGAAAAAAAGAAAATGAAAATAGAAGTGAAAAAAATTTTTTTCATACAAGTAATTTTAAGTTCGCGATCATAACGTGAAATACGAACTTTGTTACACGTATAATTAAAAAAAATATTAGTGGATTTTAGAATTTATCTGCCAATCTTCGCAGCAAGTAAATAAATTACTGCCATTCTTACCGCAACACCATTTTCAACTTGATCTAAGATAATTGCTTGTTTAGAATCTGCTACATCAGATGTGATTTCAACTCCACGGTTTATTGGTCCAGGATGCATCACAATAATTTCTTTGTCTAAAGAATCTAAGATTTCTTTGTTTAAACCAAACAGCATCGTATATTCACGCAATGAAGGGAAATATTTGATATCTTGTCTTTCCAGTTGAATTCGGAGCATATTGGCTACATCACACCAATTTAAAGCTTTACGTAAGTTGTGTTCAACTTTAACACCTAATTGTTCAATGTGTTTTGGGATTAAAGTTGTAGGTCCGCAAACCATAACTTCTGCTCCTAATTTTTGTAGGCAATAAATATTTGAAAGTGCAACACGGGAATGTAAAATATCTCCAACGATGACAACTTTTTTTCCTGCTACATCTCCTAATTTTTCTCGAATTGAAAAGGCATCCAAAAGTGCTTGTGTCGGATGTTCGTGTGTTCCATCACCAGCATTTACAATTTTCGCTTTCACTTTAGTAGATAAAAACTGAGCTGCTCCTGGATTTGGATGACGCATTACAACCATATCGACTTTCATGGAAAGAATATTGTTGACTGTATCGATAAGCGTTTCCCCTTTTTTAACAGAACTACTTGCAGCACTGAAGTTTACAATGTCAGAAGAAAGTCTTTTTTGAGCCAATTCGAATGATAGACGAGTTCGCGTAGAATTTTCGAAAAATAAATTAGCGATTGTAATGTCACGAAGCGAAGGAACTTTTTTAATTGGTCGATTGATAACTTCTTTGAAACTATCAGCTGTTTGCAAGATAATTTGAATATCTCGCTCAGTTAAATCTCTGATTCCAATTAAATGATCTACGCTTAAATTATCCATTCGTTTCTGGTGAATATAATACAACTTGGTCCAATCCTTCTATTTCTTTCCATTCAACATTTACTCTTTCAGTACTTAAGGTATCAATCGTTTTCCCAACGTAATCCGCTTGAATAGGTAAATGTCTGTTAAATCTTCTGTCAATTAAAGTCAATAATTCCACTTTTTCAGGTCTACCAAAAGCCATGAGTGCATCAATTCCTGAACGAATTGTCCTTCCAGTAAACAAAACGTCGTCAATTAAGATTACTTTTTTGTTTTCGATGACAAAATCGATGTTGGTAACACTTGGAATAATTGGTTTTTCTCTTCTTCTAAAATCGTCTCGGTAGAAAGTGATATCTAGATTTCCACAAGTAATTTTATGATTTAAAATACTTTCCAGTTGAGATTTAAGTCTGTTTAAAACATGAATCCCTCTTGGCTGCAAACCAATTAGCACACTGTTTTCGAAGTTGGAATGATTTTCAATGAGTTGATAGCAAAGACGATTTATTGTCAATTCAAATTGTTTTGAATTTAAGATAACTTGCTTTTCCATCGCCACAAAATTAGCTAAATAAATAGAAAATAAAACTAAATTTTAACATTTATTTTCTTTCCTTGACAATTTGTCATTTTTTCGCTGTTGGTATTGTTTTTGAAAGAATAATTACTATATTTATAAAAATTTTAAAAAAATGAAAAGACCAAAAAATTCGATTTTGATTATCGGTGGGATATTGTTACTGATTTTCTTTAATGGTTGTAGTTCTTACAATTCTATGGTAACGAAAGAAGAAGGTGTTACCGCACAATGGCAACAAGTTGAAGTAGCATATCAAGCACGTATGGATAAAACAAAAAATTTATTCAAAATCGTACAATCTGCTGCAAACTTTGAAAAAGGTACTTTAACAGAGGTAATTGAAGCAAGAAGTAAAGCAACTAGTATTCGTTTAGACGTTGATGATTTGACTGAAGAAAATTTAGCTAAATTCCAAAAAGCACAAGATCAGTTTGGTCAATCTTTAGGACGTTTGATGGCGATTTCTGAGAACTATCCACAATTGAAATCAATTCAAGGATTTACAGATTTTCAAGCACAATATGAAGGTATGGAAAACAGAATTGCTACAGAACGTGTACGTTTTAATGAGGAAGGCAAAGGGTACAATACGTACATAAGAAAATTCCCAAGAAACATCTGGGCAAACATATTTGGATTTGAGAAGAAAGCATATTTCCAATCTGCTGAAGGTTCTGAAAATGCACCAGACATTGAAGTAATGAAGTAATAATCAGTTAAAGCTTAAAAGAAGCTTAAATACTGTAAAAAATAACAATGAATTCAAAATCATTTTTTAGTAATAAGCAGCAACAGCAAATTGTTGCTGCTATTGCACATGCCGAAAAAAACACTTCGGGCGAAATTCGCTTACATTTAGTCAATTCATGTAAAACCGATCCAAAGCAGGAAGCAATTTTTGTGTTTGAAAAGTTGGGTATGACAGCTACCGAATTGCGAAATGGCGTATTGATTTATTTGGCTGTCAAAGACAAGAAGTTTGCAATTATTGGCGACAAAGGAATCAACGAAGTTGTTCCAACTGATTTTTGGGATTCTATTCGCGATAAAATGATTGAAGAATTTAAAAAAGGTGATTATTTATCAGGGATTTCTAAAGGAATTCACGCAGTGGGTGATAAGTTAAAAACGCATTTTCCTTATGCTGATGATGATACCAATGAATTGTCAAACGAAATATCTTTTGAGTAAATGAGAAAACTAATATTAGCATGCATATTAATTCTTGCGCAATTAAGTCTTTTTGCTCAAAGAACAGGAATTCCTGCAAAACCTAATCCTCCAAGATTAGTAAATAATTTATCTTCAAGCGGCTTTTTGAGTGATTCAGAAATACAGCAGTTGGAGGATAAATTGGTGAAATTTGAAGCGGAAACATCCAACCAAATTGTAATTGTAATTGTAGATGATTTGAATGGTTACGAACCATTTGATTATGCTACAGAACTAGGTCAGCAATGGGCTGTTGGTCAAGAAAAAGAAGATAATGGTGTTGTGATTTTAATCAAACCAACTGGAGGGAAAGGTGAAAAGAAGACCTTTATTGCACCAGGCCGTGGATTAGAAGGAGCAATTCCTGATTTAACAGCCAAACAAATTGTTGACAATGAAATGATTCCGAACTTCAAAAACGGAGCTAATTTTCAAGGAGTTGATCAAGCTGTAAA
>JBKCGI010000207.1:0-17124 GCA_046303515.1 Flavobacteriia bacterium
CATACTTCTAACCAGATTTTTAAAAACTACAATCATTGTATTGATAGAAGTTTAAATTCGATTTCTGAAGAGCAAATTGAAACGTTTAAACCGGATGTTTTAATTTACCTCGGTGGAGCAATTGTATCCAAAAAAATAAAAGCCTTTTTAAGAAAACATCAAGCTCGAGTACATTGGAAGGTTGGAATGAATTTCCCCGAAATGGATACTTTTCAAGGTATGAGTCATTCATTTCAATTGGAAGAAGGTGATTTTGTGCGTTTTTTAAATACTTTGCCCAAACAAATTCAGTCCAATTTCGGCTTAAAATGGAAACAATTGGATTATTTAATTCAAGACAAAGCCAAAAAATATTTTGATAGCGCAAATTATTCAGATTTAGCGGTTTTTAATAAATTGTTAGATTGTGTACCAGACAATTCAAACTTACATTTGGCAAATAGTTCCGTGATTCGTTACGCTTTACTTTTTGATCCAATTGCATCCATAAAATATTGGTGTAATCGTGGTACAAGCGGAATCGACGGAAGCACGAGTACAGCAGTTGGCGCTGCTTTGATGCAAAAAGATTCTTGGCACACGCTGATTTCTGGTGACATGTCCTTTTTCTACGACAGCAATGCGTTTTGGAATCATGTTGCGAGTCCGAATTTGAGAATTTTCTTAATTAATAATGGGGGAGGAAGTATTTTTAAAATTATTCCTGGACCAGATTCAACTGAGGAACAAAACGACTTTTTTGTCTATAATAATTCGTTTCAAGCTGAATATTTGTGTAAAAACTTCAATATTTCATATTTCAAAGCGCATAACATTTCAGAAATTGACAAGCAAATGGAAGAATTTTATGCTTTTGAAGAAAATGGTCGACCAAAAGTCATGGAGATTTTTACCAATGGAATTGAAAATGAGAAAATTTTGAAAGATTTTTTCTTGAATGTCAAAATTTAGATTTTTATTCATATTATTACAGTAAAAATTAAACCATGGAAATTAAGTTTTCTCTTGTAGATATTTTAAGTTTGATTGCCTTATTGATGGGGCTTTTATATAATTTTCAAATACTTACTTTAAAAAACCGAACTAAGGCTACAAGCTATTTTTCCTTTTATTTATTCAACATCACTTTTATAATTCTATTCTTCTTTTTACTACGAATGGGTTTAGATTATATTTTAAAATTTGTTACTCCACTATTGATTTTTAGTGAGTTAATTATGCCGATAAGCCTATATATTTACTTAAGGAAAATCACACAATCTCATGATAAAAAGAAGTATTTAAGGCATTACATAACCCCGATAATTGCAAGCGTAATAATTCTAATAATCCTGTTAATTGTTGTTTTAAATAAAGATAAAGCGCTCGATGTATTTTTGTCGACTCTACTAATTTCGTACGTTCTTTTCATCATGACAATAGGATTTTTGGTTTTAAATGTCATTTATTTGATATTGTCATTTCGCTTATTATATAGACATCAAAAATTAATTCGCAATTATTATTCCTATACGCAAAAGGTAGACTTAAATTGGGTAAAATTGATGCTTTTTGCCTACATATTTTTGTTAGTTGGCTTGATTTTAAGCAATATTTCAAACTTAGATTGGACGGATTATGTGTTTTATGGAGTGTTAATTGTTTTTATAATTTTCATTGGACATAATGCTTTGAAGCAAAAAAACATTTGGACTGAAGATAAACAAATACCAAACAATAAAATTAAAAATGAGGTAATTGATGATGGAAATGTCCATGAGCTTGAAAATGAAAGTGAGAATTATACAGACAGTCAACTTGAATTATTTAAAGTTTTAAAAGACAAATTGGTGTTATATATGGAGGAAGAGAAACCATATTTAGATCAAGATTTGAGTATCTTGAAATTGGCTAAAGATTTAGGCACCAATACAAAATACCTATCACATGTGATCAATACTGAATTTAATCAGAATTTTATTAATTACATCAACGAATTCAGAATTTCCGATGTTAAGGAAAAATTACTTGCTGGAAATCTCAATTTGACAATTGAGGCCATTGCTCAAAATGCAGGATTTAAATCAAAATCATCTTTTAATGCTGCATTTAAAAAATCAACAGGATCAACTCCTTCTAATTTTATGCAAAAGAATAGTTAAGTGTGAATGCAATTATTCATTAACTGTCCAGAAAAATTTAGATAAAAAACAATAGGTTATTGCGCGATAACAAAGGATGTATGTCTGATTAGCCCAAGTTAATTGTTCTTGTGTTGGCTTTTTGAACTAGTCAACATTATTAATTTTGGCTTAGTAATTACTTAAGTTTATTAAATTTTGAATGTTAAAATGAGCCACAAATTCACAGTCACAAATATTACATAATATTTTTATGCAATATTGTATAGTAAAACTCAAAACTACCTTGTGAATTTGTGGCTACAGATTATTATTTTGCGATAGTGATTCTCTTTTCAATAATTTGATCAAGTCCCACAATTTTAATTATATACATGCCATTTTTTAACTCTGATAAATTTAGACTTGTACTTGTTTTTTCTAAGCTAATATGATTTACTTCGTTTCCGATATTAGAATATACAAATACTTCGTTAAAATTTGTATTTCCATTTAAATCGATTGAGAAAAATCCTGAAGAAGATGGGTTTGGATAAACACTAATTTCTTTTGAATCTAGATTAGTTAAAGAAATTACTTCAGAGTATCTAAAACTTCCGTTTAAATCAACCATTTTTAATCTGTAGTAGCATGTTTGTGAAGATTCTGCTTTATCTAAGTGTAAATAAGATTTAATAGTAGAAGAATTTCCGGCAGCTTGAATTGTTTCCATTTTCATGAAATCAGAGCCATTATATGATTTTTCCAATTCAAAATGAGAACTGTTACTTTCAGAATACGTTTTCCATGTAAGTTTATTGAAGCCATTTGGCAATGTTTCCCCTTTGAAATCTGTTAATTCAATTGGTAAGATTACAACTCCAGATACCGGATTAAATGAATAAGAACAAAGATCACCTGCATAGCCATCAGTCCTGATATAATATGTTTGATTTATGCTTAAGCCAGTAAACGTCCAAGTTCCAGTAGAATTATCTGCAGCGTAATTGATACAACTTCCAGAAAGCATAGTTAGTGAACCACATGAACCTCTGAAAACAGAAAGTTGTACTCCATCTCCATTTGTGCAGTTAAATACTTCGTAATCAATAACAACTGTGCTTGATCCAGCTGTAAATCTCATCCAAGAATCATTTTCGATTGACCCACATGAGTTAGGGAATGTGGATGGACTTCCAGCTGAGGCCGTGTAAGTGCATCGAGTTGAACCTTGATATGGATCTGCTACATTTATGAGTGCAGCAGTGTTACATTCATCAGAAGGAATGGTAAGTGAAGTTTCAACCGTGAAATCAACAACTTTATATTTTAATTTACGTGAGGCAATTCCTGAAGCTGTATTGGATGAACTTGCCCATTCTTTTCCAACCCCAATATAATAAGTTGTGTTCGCTGATAAGTTTTTTGCGCAAATTCCCACAACATTGTCAAATTTGTATGTTGATACTAAACAATTATTTAGAGTTGTCCCAGTGCAACCTGTCCAGACACCAATTGAATGTTCTCCATCAACTGCATAATCGCATTCAATTGTGAAATAAAATGATTCTCCTGCAACAGAACCTGTAGTATATCTATAGGTGTAAACATCAGGATTTGTGAAACCAGTCGTTTGGGTATTTCCGTCTGTTGAAACGCTTGCCACCCAACTCTCAGTGCTTGAAGTCGATGTTCCTGGTGAAGTAACAATTCCAGATGTAAATCCATTTGTTATTGGAACTGCGGTTGCACAACTATATTGGGCTTTAATATTCAAAAATGAAAGTAGTGAAATAAAAAGTGCTAAATTTTTCATAGTTTTTGCTTTAGAGAGGTTTTTAATATTAGTTGATTTGGTCTTCAATTGTGCTAATTAACACGAAACGATTCAAACGCTCCGACAAACGATTTTTTTCTTCCAAAACTTGAGTAGATGCAATTAAGTTTTGAAATCTTTCAATCGTTTTTGCATATTCGTCAGCACACATTACAGAAACATTATTTACATTTTCGTAGTTGTGAATATTGATAACCAATTGTTCCGCATTTTCTGACCCGTATTTTTCAGATAAATACGTTACCAATTCAGACGCATTAGAATTTTTAGAAACATGGAAACACATTTCTTGTGAAAAATTAAAATTAGTAATCAGGGTTATTGCTGAACTAATAAGTAATGTTTTAATTTTTGTTTGCATAGTTATGTGATTTGATGAAGCAAATGTATTGCGGATTTTCCGGTCAAATTAAAATTGCATGTTTGGATTCATGAATGTAAACAAAGCCTTAGTACGGATTCATGAATTGACACTTTTGGTATATGTAATTATTTGAAAATCAATGTTCTAATTTTTTTACTATTTCTACGTGAAATACTTGAAAAATAATAGTTGAAATGGAGTTTTTTTTGAAACTTGTTTGTACTTTTGTCAAAAAAACATTGATGGAATTTTTCGACATTTTATTTACAGGAGAAGGTTTACTTTATTTACTTATTTTATCACTATTAGAAATAGTTTTAGGAATTGATAATATTATTTTTATTTCTATCATAACCGATAAACTTCCTAAGGAAAAAAAGCGTAAAGCAAGAAATGTTGGAATGACATTAGCCTTGGTAATACGTTTGTTGTTACTGGCTATTGCTGCTTGGATAATGAGTATGACCAAACCTTTATTTACTGTTTACGAAATACCAATTTCTGGTCAAAGTTTAGTGTTACTTTTAGGTGGATTATTTTTGATTTACAAATCAACTGTTGAAATGCATAAAGCAGTTACAGGTGAAGGAGAAGAAGAAGCTGCACCTGCAAGAAGTAAATTAAGCTCTGTAATTATGCAGATTGTATTGATAGATATTGTTTTTAGTTTTGATTCTGTGATTACGGCGATTGGAATGACTAAAGGAATGGCACATAATCCAATGATTGTTATTTATTTGGCAGTAATTATTTCAATGATAATCATGATGTTGTTTGCTAAACCAATCAGTGATTTTATAAATAACAGACCAACTGTTAAAATGATTGCTTTAAGTTTCTTAGTAACTATTGGTATCATGCTGATTATGGAGGCATTTCACCAGGAAGTTCCAAAAGGCTATGTATATTTTGCAATGGTTTATTCATTAATTGTCGAATTCTTGAATATCAGAATGCGGAAAAATAAAGGTAAATCGGAACATTAATGACCGAAAAAGAAGCGCGAGTATTCTTAAATTTATCAGCTGATTTTGACGAAGATGAAATTGTTGAGGCTCAGGAAAATTTGCTTTTTGAACTTAAACAGTTTTTTCTAACGCGTGTTCCTTTGCGAAAACTATTTCAATCTCGTTTGGAAAAGTTGATTAAGTTGGAAGAAACTTTTAGTGTCTATAAAATTGAAATGCAAAAATTTAAAAAAATTGCAATGAATTTCAATTTTGAATCAGATGATATTTTACTTGTTTATAATTCATATCAAGCTGAAAATAAGCGCTTAAAAAGTCTAATCTCTCAATCTTACATTCCTAGCGAAGTTAGTTTTTATGTAGAACAATTAATCTATTTGGAAAAAAAATATGCGCAAAAATGGTTTTCTGATAGTAATTTAGATGAAAACATTATCGTTTCAAAAGAAGCAGATGCAATGGAACTTTTAGAGAGCATAAAAAATTACGAAGGAAAAAGTTTTAGCGCGTTGAAAAAGAATGAAAACTCTCCATCAGAAACGCTTTTAAACGAAATGAAAAGATTATCTTTGCTGGCTCATAAATACTGATTTTCTAAGAGATGGATATAAATTTAGATTCTTTGCGTGAAAAATTAGACCTTTTGGATTGGCCAGAAGTTTACTTTTTTAAATTTATAGTTCCAAATGATTCTGAACGAGTAGCCTTAGTGACGGCCTTATTTGATGCTTCATCAGATATTGTCATGCATCCTTCAAAAACAGGTAAATATATAAGTATAAGTGCTAAAGAAATGATGTTAGATGTTGATTCCATCATTGAAAAATATAAACAAGCAAGTTTAATTAAAGATATAATATCATTATGATTTTAGTAGGATATAATTTTAGCAAAATGGCGGTTGGCGTTTTGGTCGTAAGTTTAGCCGTTTTGGTTCTGGTAATCGCATACCGCAAATTGTTAGCTTTTATGGGTAGAGGAAATATTAACATGGAAAAATATGCTGTTTTATACAGTTTAGAGAATGATCCAGTTAGTGGAGAAATTGAATTTTATTTTACCTGCGAAGAACCAAAAACGGGAACATTTTCAATTTTAAATGAAGATTCTAGTTTAAACCAAACAATTATTGCAAAAGATTTTCAGACGGGTGGAAATATTGTTCGTTTTGATTCAACTTCAATTTCAAATGGAGTATATTATTACCAACTGGAAACAGAAAATCAAAAAACAATGAAAAAAATGAATGTTGTAAATTAAAATTTTACTATATTTATTCAAAAAATCAACTTTATGCGTACACTACTTTCAACTATTTTTGTAAGTTTTTCATTTTTTGGTTTCAATCAAGTTTGTTTAGATTGTCAAGGATTATACAATAACAAACAATATGAAAAGGTAATCGAAAAAATTGCAACTTCAACTGATTCATTGCATGTGGAAGATTTGGTTCTGTTAGCGAAATCTTACCAAAGTATAGGCATGAAAAAAGATGCGATTGGAGCATATAGTCACATTTTATTAAATGACGAAGATAATTTAGACGCTTTAGTCGCAGTGGGTGCTCTTTTTATTGAAATGGAACAATATGAAAATGCATTATTTGTAATAGATAAAGCTCTTGGATTAGATGCAAAAAATCAAAATGCAATATATAACAAAGCGGTTTACTATTATTACAAAAACAATGATGCAGAATTTAATGCTTATTTGGACAAAGCATTGAATAGTAATCCTAAAGACATGGATTTATATTTCGTAAAAGCAATGAAGGATATCGAGAATTTGGACTTCAAAAGTGCTATTGCGAATTTGAAAATTATTGAATCAACAAATAATAACTACCCAAACTTGAATTTCTATTTGGGATATGCGCTTTATAAGTCAAATCAGTTAGAGGAAGCAAAAAGTAAGTTTAAAAGGTCAATCGAATTAAAAGATGAACAAGTTATCGATGCATATTACTATTTGGCTCAAATTTATAAAAGCGAAGATAAGAAAGTTGAAGCTTGTGATGCCTATACTAATGCGATCAATTTGGGAGACATTACCATTACAAAAGAAGCAGACGATTATTGTATAGAAAAAAAGAAATCCAAAATAAAGTTGTTTGATAGAGGTTTTAGACCATCTTTTTAACGTATTTTTGTGCTTTATTTGATAGCATGGAAAAATTGACAATTACACTTAAAACCTTATTCGGAGCCGAAGAAGTATTACGAGATGAACTGAATGAATTAGGTTTTGACGATGTAAAAGTACTCAATCGTGCTGTCCAAGTAATTGGATCATGGAAGGATGTTTATTTCATGAATTTACATGTGCGTTGCGCAATTTCTGTGATTGTTGAAATCGCTTCATTTAGAATTAGAGACGAACAAGATTTATACAAGCAAGCCAAAAAAATAGATTGGACAAAATATTTTACAGTAGATAAAACATTTGCTGTGAAAGGTGCAGTCTTTTCAACATTGTTTTCTCATACTCAATATCCAGCTTTTTTAATTAAAGATGCTATATGTGACGTTTTTCGTGATAAGGAAGGGGAAAGACCAGATGTGAATGTGAAAAAACCTCAAGTTTTATTTGATATTTATATCAAGGAAAATAATGTTACTTTATCTTTAAACACGAGTGGTTTGCCTTTGTATATGCGAGGATATCGCGAGGAAGTTGGTCAAGCTCCTTTGAATGAAGTTTTGGCCGCAGTTATGATTCGCTTGTCGAAATGGGATAGAAAATCAACTTTTGTAGATCCATTTTGTGGTTCAGGAACATTGTTGATTGAAGCAGCACTTCTAGCGGCAAATATTCCTTCTTGTGCAGAAAGGACACATTTTGCTTTCAAAAATTTCAAAAATTTTGATGAATCTATTTGGAATGAGATTCAAGAAAATGCCAAAAAGAACTACAAAAAAATTGATTTTGATTTGATTGGTTCTGACATTGATGCCGACATGGTTTTAATTGCCAAAAGAAATATTCGTCCACTTCAAATAGCTAGAAATGTTACCTTTTCAGTAAAATCTTTCGAAGAATGGACTGATTTAGAATTAACCCCAGGAACTTTAATTTGTAATCCGCCTTACGGAGAACGAATGGGGGAAGAAATCAATGATATGTATGAGGAATTAGGGAATTGGTTTAAAAAAGAATTACCTGGTTTTTCTTGTTGGATTATTTCATCTAATTTAGAAGCTTTGAAATATGTTGGTTTAGCTCCTTCAAGAAAAATCAAATTATTTAATGGCGATTTGGAATGTTCATTTAGACAATTTCAAATGTTTGCAGGATCGAAAAAGGAATCTGTAATCAATAAGTTAAATGCTGAGTAATATCATAGATAATTCTTTGATTCAATTTATTTAGTGAAATAAAAAAACTACTTTTATGCAATAATTAATCTTGTATGAAGCAAATTTTACTGTTTAGTATCTTATTTTTTCTTTCTCAATCTATTTTTGCTCAGTTCTCTGGAAATCAAACCCCAACTTATCCCAAATTGGTTCAATTTTACGATTCTTTAGCGAAGAAAAATTTGGTAGAATTATACAATATGGGTCAATCTGATTATGGACTTCCTATTTATTTATGCATATTAAATGGGCAAAAAGATTCCTTAAAAACTTTCACAAGTATCAAAACAAGAGGAAGTATTTTTATTAACAATGGAATACATCCTGGAGAGCCAGACGGAATTAATGCTTGCGGTAAACTTACATTGGATTTTATCAATCATAAACTAAAAATGGATGCGGTTACTACCATTTCATTTATTTTGTGCTACAACGTGGATGGAATGATGCAAAGAAGTTCTTCTAGTCGCGCAAATCAAAATGGACCAGAAGAATATGGATTTAGAGGAAATGCGCAAAACCTTGATTTAAACCGTGATTTCATCAAAATGGATTCTGAAAATGCCTTCACGTTTGCTAAGATTTTTCAAGCCTTACAACCAGATGTTTTTATTGATACACATGTGAGTAATGGTGCTGATTATCAATACACTTTAACTTTAATTCACTCTTTAAAAGAACGTTTAACTCCAGAAATCCGTTCCTTGACTTATAATCATTTTGTTCCCGATTTGGAAAAAGCTATGAAAAAGCACAAAATCGATCTTGCTCCTTACGTTGAATCTGTTGGTGAAACGCCAGATTCTGGTATCGAGGCATTTAATG
Source organism: Flavobacteriia bacterium (assembly GCA_046303515.1). Lineage (GTDB taxonomy): Bacteria > Bacteroidota > Bacteroidia > Flavobacteriales_D > Crocinitomicaceae > M2408. Next base: position 9,450 of record JBKCGI010000207.1, read on the forward strand.
ATTTGCCAAGATATGCTATGGGCTATGCGAGTTTATTTCCATGCATCAGCATCACAACTGAAACTCACATGCTAAAGCCTTTTGAAGACAGGGTTGAAGCCACTTATTTGTATTTGATAGAAGTTGTTTTGTGGTCAAAAGATAATCTCAAAGCCCTTAAAAATACTAAAAAAGCTGCTTTTGATAATTTGAATAATAAAACTTCCTTTGCTTACCAATATACCAGAACGGAAGAAAAAGATAGTATTTTATTTTGTGGTTATGAAGCGGGATACAAAAAAAGCGAAGTCACAGGCTTGGATCGTTTGTATTACGACAGAACTAAACCTTACACAAAAAAGATTCCGTATTACAACGTTTACAAAGCGCAAGATTCAGCTAAAATCCCTCAATTTTATGTCGTTGGTTCACAGTGTAGGGATGTTATTTCTCGCTTGAAACAAAATAACATTCAAATGCGCACTTTAACGCAAGATTCATTGGTAGATTTAACTTTTTATCGTGTACGAGACTATAAAAACGGTACAAAACCATATGAGGGTCATTTTCTGCATTCGGGAATTAAAGTTGAAGAACAAGATGGTAAAATCCAATTAAAAAAAGGAGATGTTTTGATCAATACCAATCAAAAATCTAAATTGTTTATTTGTTCGGTTCTTGAGCCGGAGGCAGAAGATAGTTATTTTGCTTGGAACTTCTTCGATAGCTATATTCAAGAAAAAGAATATTTTTCTGACTATGTTTTTGAGGATTTGGCTGTCGAAATCTTAAACCAAAGTACTGAATTGCGTTCACTTTTTGAAGAAAAAAAGAAAAACGATTCTAAATTCGCAGCTAGTCAGTGGGATCAATTGTATTTTATCTATCAAAATTCAAAGTACTTCGAGCCTAGCTTTATGCGTTTGCCGGTTTTTAAGGTTTATTAGTTGCATTTTTTTTTGCCACAGATGCACAGATATTTGTTTGATGAGTAAAACGAAAAATTGCACAAATTAATAAATTAACAAGTGAATTTATATTTAAGATTTTTATGTGATTGTCAATTTTATTTGGTATTCCAATTTGTTTATTAAAAAATGGTTTTGTAATTTAGGGATACCGAACAACTAAATATATGAAAGAGTTTTATTTTAAAAATGAGACATATCAAATTATTGGAATTTGCATGGAAGTACACAATAATCTCGGTATGGGATTTTCAGAAATTGTATACAAGGATGCTTTAGAACTTGAATTTAAAGAAGCTAAAATACCTTATGAAAGAGAAAAGGAATATTCTGTGAAATACAAAAATCAAATATTAAGTCACAAATTTTATGCTGACTTTGTTGTATTTGATAAGGTTATTTTGGAAATTAAAGGTGTTTCAACAATTTCTCAAGAATTTATTGCGCAATCAATTAATTATCTTAAAGTTTCCAATAATAAAATTGCCCTAATAGTTAATTTTGGTGAATCTAAATTAAATTACAAAAGAATAATTTTATAAGTGATAAATCAGTTCACTGATTTTATTTGTGGTATTTTATTGCGTAAATCATAAAATAATATTTGTGCATCTGTGGCAAAACTTTAACTAGTTAGTTTCTGCTGCTTTCGATAATCCCGAAAATCACTTATTGTGTAAATCACCATCACAATAAAAGAACTAAACAAAGCTATTGTTGCTATCACTCCTGTGGTATCAAAGTCGTCATCTTCCATTTCAACATGCTTGGGAACATATTTCCGATCTCCTGAACTATTGTATTGATTATACTTATTTTTAAAATTTGGGTTTTCATCAGCTACATTTTTATAATGCTGATAGGAAGTTCCATAATTTTGATCAATTGCTTTAGAAGATTCTGATGTTTGATTCATATCGTTTATAAAAAACATACTCACGATCATTACAACAAAAGTGAAAATCACTGGAATAAAAATACATCTCCAAATAATTTTCCAAGTCCATTTCAGTGCTGTCATAGTTCTTTACTTTCTATTTTACATCAAACTTAATAAGAATATAAACAAATTCAAAATCGATTAATTAATTTTGAAGAAACTAATCAAAGATTATTATTTTTGTATTTAATAATTTTATTTAACTCATAACTAAAAACTCATAACTCAACACTAAATAAAATGATCTCATACAAATTCTCCATCGAAAACGCTTCCAGCCAATACATTCAAATTCAACTTAGTTTTGAATCTTCTCAAGCGATAGAACATATTCAATTACCAAGTTGGAGACCGGGACGTTACGAGTTAGGGAATTTTGCTAAAAACGTAAAGAATTTTAAAGTTTACGGAGATGAAAAAACGCTTGCTTTTGAGAAAACAACGAAAGATTGTTGGAAATTGGAGACCAATGGAGCGAAACAAATTCAAGTTTCTTATCAGTACTATGCAACCGACTTAAATGCTGGAGCAACCTATTTAGATAAAAATCAATTATATGTCAATCCTGTGAATTGCTGTGCGTTTATCGTTGGGAGAGAAATGGAAAACATTGAAGTGCAGTTGGAAATCCCAAATTCACACCAAATTGCTTGTGCTTTACCACATGAAAATAAAGTACTAAAAGCAAAACATTTTGACGAGTTAGCAGATTCTCCTTTCATTGCTTCAGCTAGTTTACAGCATGATACCTACAAAGTAAATGATACTTTATTTCACATTTGGTTTCAAGGTGAAGTAAAAGTCAATTGGGAAAAAATACTAAAAGATTTTAACGCTTTCACAAGTAAGCAAATAGAAAAGTTTTCAGAATTTCCAGTTCCAGAATATCATTTTTTCTTCCAAATTGTTCCGTTTAGGGCATATCACGGTGTGGAACATCAAACTTCTACCGTAATTTTATTAGGACCTTCTTACGATATTTTTGAAGCAACTTATGTTGATTTGTTAGGCGTAAGTTCACATGAATTGTATCACACCTGGAATGTAAAATCCATTCGTCCGATTGAAATGTGGCCTTATGATTTCACGAAAGAAAATTATTCCAAATTGGGATATTTGTGTGAAGGAGTAACAACTTACATGGGAGATTTGTTTTTGTTAAAAAGTGGAGTTTTTAAATTAAAAGATTACTTTTTAGAATTGAATGATCAACTGCAAAAACACTTTGACAATTTTGCGCGTTTCAATTATTCTGTGGCAGAATCTTCTTGGGATACCTGGTTGGATGGTTATGTTCCTGGAGCGCCAAACAGAAAAGTTTCAATTTATACAGAAGGATGTTTGTTGGCTTTGGTTACAGATGTATTCATCATGCGTAATTCGAAAGAAAAATACAACTTAGACGATGTGATGAAACGTTTGTATTTTGATTATTATTTGAATGGCAAAGGCGTTTCTGAAAAAGATTATCAAAATGTAGTGGAGCAAGTTGCCAATGCATCCTTTCAAGAGATTTTAGACAATTATTTCTATGATTCTAAACCTTTCGAAGCGATTATTGTGGATGCTTTTGAATATTTAGGATTGGAATTGATTCACAAGGCTTCACCAAAATATTCATACGCGAAATTAGGTTTCAAATCGATTCCTCAAGGACAAAATTTCATTGTGAAGGCTATTTATCCTGGAAGTCCTGCCGAAATGGGAGGATTGATGTTGGAAGATGAAATTATTGCCGTAAATTCTTATGTTTGTGGAGCTGAATTAGACAAATGGTTGACTTATTTTGATGACAACATCAAGGTTTTATCTGTGATGCGTCGTGGAAAATTAATCGAAATTACTATGCCAATCGCTGTTCGAAATTTTTACTTGGATTATTCTGTGAAGCAAATTGAGAACCCAAATCAACATCAGAAGAGAGGTTTTGAGAGATGGGTGAGTTAAATTCCTTCAGAATTATATAACATTTTTATTTTTTCGCACAAGAGATTAGCCTTTAGTTCTTGTCAACTTTGCAAGAAATAAATGTTATGAAAAATTCAATAAAAATTATCCTTTTTGCTGCTTTAGGATTTACAAATCAGGTTTTTGCCCAAAAAGATATCGATGACACCCTTCATTGGGTAAAACTGGGTAAAACAATTGTAAACTACGAAAATGATCGTAATGAAGTTATTGTAACGAGTGAAGAAAAATTTACAGACTTACATTTTCACGTTAAATTTGCTCCTGTTGAAATTGAAGAGATTGTTGTTTTTTACAAAAATGGCGATCAACAAAAGTTTCCAATGAAAGAAAGTATTAAATCTGAGGGATTTATGCGTGAACTTGAACTGAATGGAAAAGAAAGAATTATTGCTAAAGTTGTTTTTCAAAGTAGAACAATTCCTAATACCAAAGAAAGTAGAGCAATAATCGAGATTTGGGGAGAAAATGATGAAGATTAATCTGTAAAATTTAGAATTAAAGTCCTTTATAAATTATAATTTCTATGATTTGTAAGGGGCTTTTTTAGTAAAGAACGAAGATTAATATTATAAGCGATAATTTTACACTTCTAACTCAAAACTCATCATTCATAACTAGACTTGCCATTTTGTCACAAATCCCCACTTGGCACAATCCTTGAAACTACTGATTTCATTAAATTTAATATTCATATTTTTTAATTAAATAAAAATGAAAACAGGTCAAATTAATGTTCAAACGGAAAATATTTTCCCAATCATTAAAAAATTCTTGTACTCGGATCACGAAATCTTTTTGAGAGAATTGGTTTCAAATGCAGTAGATGCTTCTCAGAAAATGAAAGTTTTGTCTAAATTGGGCGAATTTAAAGGAGAAGTTGGTGAATTGAAAGTGGAGCTTTTTTTAGATAAGGAAGCAAAAACTCTAACAATTCGCGATAATGGAATTGGAATGACTGCAGATGAAATTGATAAATACATCAATCAAATTGCTTTTTCAGGTGCAGAGGAATTTGTGAAACAATACGAAGGGAAAGAAGGTGCTGAAAGTATTATTGGTCATTTTGGATTAGGTTTCTACTCTGCTTTCATGGTAGCTGAGAAAGTTCAAATTCAAACCTTATCTCGTCATGAAGGTTCACAAGCTGTTCAGTGGGAAAGTAATGGAACAACAGAATATACAATCACAGATATTGAAAAAGCTGATCGTGGGACTGATATTGTTTTGCACATCAACGAAGAATCAATAGAGTTTTTAGAAAGACCTCGTATTCAAGGAATTTTAGATAAATACTGTAAATTCTTACCAATTCCAGTTGTTTTTGGTGTAAAAACAGATTACATCGATTCGCCAGAGGGAGAAAAAGAAGAAAACGGAAAAGTAAAACGTGTTGCAATTGATGTTCCTAATCAAGTGAACAATGTTGCTCCAGCTTGGACAAAAGCTCCGATTGATTTAAAAGAGGAAGATTACAAATCATTTTACAGAGAATTATATCCTGCAACTTTCGAAGATCCTTTGTTTCACATTCATTTAAATGTAGATTATCCATTTAACTTGACAGGAATTTTATATTTCCCGAAAATCAAGGAAAATGTTGAGGTTCAGAGAAATAAGATCAATTTATATTGCAACCAAGTATTCATTACAGATAGCGTAGCTGAAATTGTACCTGAATTTTTGACTTTATTGCACGGTGTAATTGATTCTCCAGATATTCCTTTAAATGTTTCTCGTTCGTATTTACAAAGCGATGGAAATGTGAAGAAAATCTCAGCTCATATCACGAAAAAAGTCGCTGACAAATTGGCAGAAATGTTCAAGAAAGATCGCGCTGATTTCGAAGCAAAATGGGATGATTTGAAAATCTTTGTAGAATACGGAACCTTATCTGATGATAAATTCGCTGCAAAAGCAAAAGAATTCTCTTTATTGAAAAATACAGATGGAGCTTGTTTCACTGCAGAAGAATACAAAGAAAAAATCTCAGCTTTACAAACAGATAAAGACGGTAAAACAGTTTTCTTGTACACAAACGACGCGGAAAGTCAATTTGGTTTTGTGAAAAATGCAAAAGACCGTGGGTATGATGTTTTAGTTCTTGACGGACCTTTGGTTCCACATTGGATTTCGAAAATGGAGCAAGAAGTGGAAAACATTTCATTTGCTCGTGTTGATGCGGATACTTTAGATAAATTAATCAAGAAATCAGAAGAAATTCCTTCTAAATTGTCTAAAGACGACGAAGAAAAATTGAAACCGATTTTCGAGGGAGTTGTTACTAAAGATAAATTCAAAGTTGAATTTGAAAGCATGAGTGAAACTGAAGCTCCGATTATCATCACGCAACCAGAATTTATTCGTCGTATGATGGAACAGCAAAAAATGGGTGGCGGTGGCTTCTACGGAGCATTTCCTGAAATGTATTCCTTAGTTGTAAACGGAAATCATCCAAAAGTTGGTGAGATTTTAGCTTTAAGTGACGATGCTCAAAAATCAGATAAAGCAAAACAATTAACTGATTTGGCTTTACTTTCTCAAGGTTTATTGAAAGGTGAAGCTTTGAACTCATTCATAGTAAGAAGTATAGAGTTAGTATAATATTAATTTCTGAAGGGGAGGAGAGTCAATTTCCTCCCTTGAGGGAGGATAAAGGTGGGTGACTTTATTTTCAACCTTTCTTTTTCGAGAATTAAATTTAAATAATTTGTTTAAATTCATTTTAGCAGTAGCTGGATATTTTGCTTTAGGAAACAAAATCAGCGGAGGTATTTTAGGATTTTTTATCGGTTCTTTCATCGATAATTTCCAAAATGTAAAAAAACTTGCCCAACAAAATGGGGGAGGAGGAAAATCGTTTTCTACAGATGATTTGTTTTCATTTTATCAGCAAAGAACATCCAGTTCGGATTTTCCAACGATGTTGATTGCGCTTTCTGCTGCGGTAATGCGAGCAGATGGAAAAGTATTGAAAGCAGAATTAGATTACGTGAAATCATTTTTCTCACAACAATTCGGACCAAATTTCTCGGTTAGTCATTTACAGACCTTAAAGCGTTTTCTAGATTCAGATGATATTCCATTAGAGCAAATTTGCAATGATATTCGTATGCGGACGCAAGAAGAAGCACGTGTACAATTGTTGTATTATTTGTTTGGAATTGCAAAAGCTGACGGAAGTGTTTCGAATACAGAATTGTTAGTTATTCAGCGCATTGCCTCTTTAATGGGAGTTCCTTCTGCGGATTTTGAAAGTGTGAAAAACATGTTCTACCGCGATGTCAATTCTGATTACAAAGTCTTGGAAATTGAAGGTTCAGCAACTGACGAAGAAGTGAAAAAGGCTTACCGAAAAATGGCAATTAAATATCATCCTGACAAAGTTGCATCCATGGGAGATGAGTTTCAAAAAGGAGCCAAAGAAAAATTCCAAAAAATTCAGGAAGCCTACGATAATATTAAGAAAACGAGAGGGTTTGTTTAAATTATACTAGTTCGTTAGTTTTTCATTATATTCAATTTTCTTCCTAGTGATTGTGCTTTTTGGGAAGTAATTTCAAACAAATTCAGTCAGAAATTTTCTGATATTCCAATGTTCTATGCCATTTTGATTTGAAATTGGAAATTCATCCATACTAATTACAATTTTCGGATAATTGTCTTTAATTTTTTCTAAATTTCCGAATTCTCGTTCTATTGTTTTTTCCTCAATTACTGTTAGAGCAACTTGAATGTAAATTTTTGTATCGTTTTTTAATGCTACAAAATCAATTTCTCTTGTGTCCATTTGACCAACAAAAACCTCGTAAGAATTTGT
>JBKCGI010000208.1:0-16232 GCA_046303515.1 Flavobacteriia bacterium
ATATTAATTCATACACTTTACTCAAAACGTTCCATATTTCAAAAGGTTGGAAAATAGTTTATTTTTTTAAAAAAAGGTTTAAAATGCTTATCTTTGTTAAAAGAGAAACTTTTTTTTAATTAACTTGTTTACTTCATATGAGCAAAGAATTTGTAAATCCAATCGATCCTGATAAAATTACCGAAAACCCTGGAACGCTAGAGTATGCACACCATTCAGGTAGTGCCTTAGTAAAGCCTGAAGATCAAGGGAAAATTAAAAGTTTATCCTTGAATGCGATGGAATACCAGACGGATATGCAGTTGGGGCAAATTTACGAGCAAATGCAACTCCTCGCTGAACAAGCAAAGAGATTGCAAGATAGAAAGGCGATCTCAGAAAAAATTTACACAGCTGAAATGCGATTTACACCGTTAATAAATCACACTTATCACCTTTATGAAAAGGAAAGTAAAGATTATTTATTATCACTTATAGGTCCAAATCAGTGGGGGCGAAGCAAGAAAACTTTTGAATTCGTGGCAACAGTAAAACTTTTGGCTGACCACACATGGGAAATTCTTGAAAAGTCTCCTGAAATTGAGTTGTAAAATTGTATTTATTTTAGGAAGCGTAAATATTTCTTAAATCATCCAAAGAGTCAATCAAATTAATTTTACCTTCTAATTTAGCATGTAATTGTTTAATGATGTTTCCACCAGCAAAAACCGGGATATTGGAATCTTTCGTAATACGATTGAAATAGGAAATACAATATTCCTCCTCAACAGCACTAATCCATGAACTAACAATTGCTTTGGGATTTATTTTTTCGATTGATAAAATTAAGGATTCATACGGAAGCATTTGTCCGAGATAATAGGTTTTTAATCCATTTTTTTTGAGCAGAAAATCGTAAAAAAGTAAACTTAATTCATGTGTTTCATGCTCAGGTAAAAATAGAACAACAGCCTCAGAACTTTCTTCATTCACCTCTATTTTGTCAATTTCTGAAATTAGTTTTTGGCGTATTAAATTGGAAATAAAATGTTCTTGAGCAGGATTTATTGACCCAACAATCCACATCAGGCCAATTCGTTCTAAAAAGGGAATTAGATGTTTAGTATAAGTCAATTCCAAGCCTATTTCTGAAATTAATTGCTCAAGTGTTTGCTTGAATAAATTTTCATTCAAATCTAACAAGGCGAGGAGTAAATTTTCATGAAAACAATCTTCGAAATTTTCAATTTCTTTTTTCTTCAATAACGAACTCATTTCATTCGGACTCATTTCTGCAATCCTAGAAATTTTAATTCCATGCTTATTTAATAAGGAAATATTAAGTAAAGTTGTTAATTCAGCATCAGTATATTCTCTGATTTGAGTGTCCGTTCTATTTGGTTTTAGAATATTATATCTTTTTTCCCATATGCGTATGGTATGCGCCTTAACGCCGGATAAATTTTCTAAATCTTTAATCTTATAAACTCCCATATGATTGAAAAACAATCCAAATTTACATTTGTTCATCGATAATAGTTATTTCAATAAAAAAAATATCGTATTTTTGTCGGGTAAATGTGAAATCATTAAATTATGAAAAGTATTTTTTATTCAAGTTTATTTGTTTTATTGGCTTTTTCGCTAATAAATTGCGGAGGTGAGGAAAATTCAGATTCCGAAGTACTTGAAGATGAAGAGTTGTATGAATTCAAAGGGTTTTCTTTGAAAGAATATGATATTCCCGCTACAATAATGTTGCCTGATGAAACTGCAAATATTGGTGCTTCGACAAATCCTGAAGTTATTCATGAAGATGAGGATTATAAATGGGAATTGATGGTTGGACCAAATTTTCACATGAAAATTGATGATTGGGGTGATGATCGAGAAATGGTTTCTTCAGAGAAAAAACGTTTAGAAGGTTTAAACTTTTACAAAATTAAATATATCGAAGATAAACCAGATTTTATATATTACGAAAGAATATTAAAAGTTGATGGTGAAAAATTAGCTCCAAAATCAGTTGGTTTAGAACATAAAACGTATCATGTTTATGGTCAGAAAGTTATAGACGGAATTACATATGTATTCAGAAGTCGTGACGAAGGTTTTGAGAAAGTAATTATTGATTTAATGGCTAAATCTATCAAATCGGTTAAACCAATTAAGAAATCAGCTGTTTAATTACAAATGGAAATAAATCGCGAAAATATTTTAGCTGTTTTAGGTAATGTTCTTGAACCAGATTTAAAAAAAGATATAGTATCACAAAATTTAGTTGAAGACATTCAATTTTCTGTAACTAAAATTACAACAACAATTCTTGTCAGCAATCCAGCTTTACATGCAAGGAAAAGAATGCAAGAATTAGTTGAATTTCAATTGAAAAATGCTTTTGGGAAAGAGGTTGAGCTTGCTACAACTGTAAAACCAATTCCTGCAGAAGCAATGTCTGCAAGAAGAAAAATTTTACCAGAAGTTAAATATATTATTGCAATTGCCTCTGGAAAAGGTGGAGTTGGAAAATCAACAATTACAGCCAATTTAGCTGGAGGATTAGCAAAAAAAGGATTTAAAGTTGGAATAGTTGATGCCGATATCTATGGGCCGTCTATGCCAACAATGTTTGACGTAGTAGGTGAACGACCAACAATGATTGATGTTGAAGGGAAACCTTTGATAAATCCAGTCATGAGTTATGGAATTAAGATTCTTTCTATTGGTTTTTTTACAGAACAAGATAATGCAGTTGTTTGGCGTGGACCGATGGCTGCAAAGGCTTTGACTCAAATGTTCACAGATGCTTATTGGGGTGAATTGGATTATTTATTAATCGATTTACCTCCAGGAACAGGAGACATTCATTTATCTTTGGTTCAAACAGTTCCTTTAGATGGGGCAGTAATCGTAAGTACTCCACAAGAAGTTGCTTTAGCTGATGCGCGAAAAGGAGTGAATATGTTTAAATTGGAAAACATAAACGTTCCAGTTGTTGGATTAGTTGAAAACATGGCATGGTTTACACCTGCTGAATTGCCAGAAAACAAATACTATATTTTTGGTCGCGATGGTGCTAAAAACCTTGCTGAAGGAATGGGAGAGACTTTTTTAGGACATATTCCACTTGTTCAAAGTGTTAGAGAAGCGGGTGATGTAGGTCGTCCTGCTGTTTTTCAAGAGGGAACGATAACTGCAAAAGCATTCGAAGAATTGACTGAAAAATTTGTTGAAGAAGTGAATACTTTGAAGTTTAAAAAATTAGCAAAACAAAATTAATTATGGCGCTTAATATTCAAGATTTAACAGTAAAAGTAAATGACGCTTTGGAGCAGTTAAGACCATTTTTAAATGCAGATGGTGGCGATATGGAATTAGTTGAAATAACTCAAGAAGGAATCGTTCGAGTACGTTTATTAGGTGCTTGTAGCGATTGTTCAATGAGTATGATGACTTTGAAAGCTGGTTTGGAAGAAGCTGTAAAAAAAGCTGCTCCAGATATTAAAGCTGTTGAGGCAATTAACTTACCAGCATTTGTATAAGTAAATTAAGAATCGAGTTTAATACAAAAAGTGATGATAAGGATAGCGAATCTGAAAAATCTCTTTAACTTTTTCGTAAATCACCGTTTTTAATTCTTCAATATTTTCTTTGTCTTGAGCAGAAATAAATACACATTGATTATTCATTTTACTCATCCACGTTTTTTTCAATTCTTCTAAACTCATCTCTTCATCTTCAATCGGATGATAAGCGTCTATTTTATTGAAAACAAGAATGGTTGGTTTTTCAACCGTTTCGTTTGCAACAGCGTCTTTTGCGTTGATTTCTGCCAATGTCTCATTAACAACTTTAAAATGATCTTCAAAGTTAGGATGAGCAATATCCAGCACGTGAATTAATAAATCTGCTTCACGTACTTCATCTAAAGTAGATTTAAAAGATTCAACCAATTGATGAGGTAGTTTTCTAATAAATCCAACGGTATCTGTCAATAAAAAAGGCAAATTTTCGATTACGACTTTTCTTACAGTGGTATCTAAAGTTGCAAATAATTTATTTTCTGCAAAAACCTCTGATTTACTTAATAAATTCATCAAAGTACTTTTACCAACATTGGTATAACCAACTAAGGCAACACGCACCAATTGACCACGATTTCCACGTTGAATTCCCATTTGTTTGTCGATTTCAACCAACTTTTCTTTCATTAGGGAAATTCTCATTTGTATTACACGTCTATCTGATTCAATCTGAGATTCTCCTGGACCACGTAAACCAATTCCTCCTTTTTGACGTTCTAAGTGTGTCCACATTCTAGTCAAGCGAGGTAACATGTATTGTAATTGTGCTAATTCTACTTGTGTTTTAGCGTGAGAGGTTCTTGCTCGGGAAGCAAAAATATCCAAAATCAAAATATTTCTATCTAGAACTTTACATTCTAAAATACGCTCAATATTTCTCAGTTGAGAAGGAGACAATTCATCATCAAAAATCACCATTTCGATGTCCTTTGCTTTCATGTATTCTCTGATTTCCTCAATTTTACCTGTTCCGACAAAGGTTTTAGGATTTGGGTACGGTAATTTTTGTAAAAACTTTTTCTGCGTAATTGCCCCAGCAGTTTCTGCTAAAAACTCTAGTTCATCCAAATATTCGTTGGCAATTTCTTCGTTAATATCAGAATTAATTACCCCAACTAATACGCAAGTTTCTTCAACGGCATCAACCGTAACGTGACCTTCTTCCATTTATTTACGCAGTGTTTTTACATATTCCATCAAAGAAGAAATCTCTCCTTTTCCGGTGATAATATCTTTGTAAGGCATCATTCCTTTGTCGTTACCATTTTTGATAGTTGCTTCAATTTCTTGATCACTTAAAGTACTTTTCTGAAGATTTGCAGCTCCAGAAACACCTTTATTTCCTTCTAAACCGTGACAAGATTCACAATGTAAAATGTACAAGGTTTTTGCCTCAACAGGTTTTTTTTCTTCTTCAACAAAATCTGAACTATCCGAATTCCCTGAACAGGAGAACAGACTTAAAACTACAAAAATGTAAGCAATTCTTAGAACCATGTTGTAACACCAAGATTTCTAAATGGCCAAGGAATAGCTGCGAAAATCAAGAATAAACCAATAAGGTACCACAACATAATTTTGCTGTGTTTTTTTGCAGGATTTGATTCTTTTTCGGCTTTTTTGCGACCAATGGTAACAATTACAATAGCTAAAACCATCATTAAGATATGTTCTAATCCAAAAAATCGAGATTGAGCTACTTTCATCCAGCCTTCAACGAAAACAACTTTAGGGCTTGTGAAATACAAAATCAAGCCAAGTAACAATTGTACATGTAAGAATACCATTGCGAAAAGGTTAATCATTTTGTCTTTTTTCGCATAATGCCCTTTGGATCTAGATAAAATAGCGTTAACTATTGCATAAAGCAATAAACCTAAAGCAATGTAACGTAAACCTGAATGTGAGCGAACTAATATATCGTGCATAAAATTTAATTTTTTGACAAAAATACGCAATCTGTTTGAAATGTATCTTTTTTGGAAAAAAATCTTTAGTTTTACGATTCCAAAAAACAATTATGAAGCTAATAAGTCTTATTCTAATTTTAATAAGTTCTTTTGTTTATGCACAAGAAATATCACCTTTAAACGGTGTTCAAAAATCAAAACCAAATTTAATTGCAATCAAAAATGCTACAATTGTAGTGTCGGGAGAAAAAACAATTCAAAAAGGTACCATCATTATTCAAGATGATAAAATTGTGAATATCGGTGCGCTTGTAAATATTCCAAATGATGCCTTGGTTTTAGATTATGAGGGTAAAACAATTTTCCCTGTTTTTATTGAAACAAATTCCAGTATTGGTTTGCCAAAGGTAGAGGGGAGACATTCTTTTTTTCCACAAATGGAATCTAACAAAAAGGGGGCGTATTATTGGAATGAATCCATTCATCCTGAAGTAAATGCCATTGATTTATACTCATTTGATGACAGAGCTATCGAAGAATACATTAAAATGGGATTTGGAATCGTTTCAACCAGACAAAATGATGGAATCACGCAAGGTACATCAGCAATTTATTCCTTAGGAAATTCAAACTTTAATAAAAATCTAATAAAATCTACTGGAATTCCATATTTCTCTTTTCAAAAAGGAGTTTCCAATCAAACATATCCTTCTTCTCAAATGGGAAGTATTGCTTTATTACGTCAAGCGCTTTACGATGCAATGTGGTATAACAATAAAATGAATAAGGAACGCAATCTTTCTTTAGAAGCCTTGAATGTTCAAATAAAAAACACTATTATTTTTCATACGACAGATAAATATGAAATTTTGCGTGCACAAAAAATAGCAAATGAGTTCAATTTAAACTATACCTATATTGGAAGTGGGAAAGAATACGAAATTTTGGAAGATTTAAAAGCTATTAAATCACCGCTAATTTTGCCACTAAATTTCCCTTTAGCTTACGATGTGAAAGATCCTTACATTTCTAAAGAAATCACTTTGGGAGAACTAAAATATTGGGAAACTGCTACATCCAATCCATATTTGTTAATCGAAAACGGAAATAAAATTGCCATTACATCCTCAGGTTTAAATCCTTCTAATTTTTGGAAAAATGTTAAAATTGCTATTGAAAAAGGATTAAAAGTTTCTGATGCCATTGACGCTTTAACGATAACTCCAGCAACAATTTTAGGAATTGAAAAGGATTTTGGAAGCTTGGAAGAGGGTAAGAAGGCTTCTTTCATGATTTACGATTCTAATCCATTTGAAAATGAAGCTCAATTATTGGAGTCATGGATTTTAGGAGAACAGAAAATTTATCAAATAAGTCAAACTGTTGATGTTAGAGGGAAATTTAACATGGTTTTGGATGAAGAATATTTGACCTTAATCATTTCGGGTTCGAAAGAAAAGCCTTCAGCAAAAATCAAAAAAGTAACTAAAGCTCTAGTCGAAAAATCTGGAAAAAAATCTAAAAAAGGCATTGAAGAAAAAGTTAAATCAGACACAATTGATATTGCTTGTTACATAGATGTCATTGGAAACGACTTGGTTTTACAATTCAACGATGAAAAATTGAAGTGGAAAGGAAATGTGAGTTTGCACGGAAAATTCAATGCAAAATTTGGTATATTAGAAGGTGATGCTTCTTTATCCGATGGAAAATGGATGCGTTGGAGTGCCATTCGAAATGAAACTGCAGAGAAAGACGATAAAAAAGAAGATAAAAAAGATTCAGAGAAAGAAAACATTTCAATTTGGTTTCCGAACTTAGCGTATGGCTTTGAGCAAAAACCAAGTCAAGAAGCAATTGTCATCAAAAACGTTACCATTTGGACAAACGAAAAAGAAGGTATTATTGAAAACGGAACTGTAGTTGTTGAAAACGGAAAAATTATCGCAGTTGGAAATGCAAATATTTCAACACCAAAAAATGCCCGAATTGTTGACGGTAAAGGTAAACACTTGACTTCTGGAATAATTGATGAACATTCTCATATTGCAATTAGTAAAGGTGTAAACGAAGGAGGACAAGCAGTTTCGGCAGAAGTTTCCATTGGCGATGTTGTTCGTGCGGATGATATTGATATCTACAGACAATTGAGTGGGGGAGTTACAACTTCACAATTGTTGCATGGTTCAGCAAATCCAATTGGTGGTCAATCAGCCTTGATAAAATTAAAGTGGGGACATACTGCTGCTGAAATGTTGATTCCTAATGCTCCTAAATTCATCAAATTTGCGTTGGGAGAAAATGTAAAACAAGCCAATTGGGGTGAGTTTAATTCTGTTCGTTTTCCGCAAACAAGAATGGGAGTAGAGCAAATCATATTTGATGCTTTTAAACGCGCTCAAGCCTATGAGAAAGAAAAAATCGCCAATCCAAACACGTTTCGTAAAGATTTAGAATTGGAAGCAGTTTTGGAGATTTTAAAATCTGAAAGACATATTACCTGTCACTCCTATGTGCAGTCTGAAATCAATATGTTGATGCATTTAGCTGATTCATTTAATTTCAAAGTAAATACGTTCACGCATATTTTAGAAGGGTATAAATTAGCAGATAAAATGAAAGCGCATGGTGCAGGAGGATCAACTTTTGCAGATTGGTGGGCATACAAATACGAAGTAAATGATGCCATTCCTCAAAATGCAGCCATGATGACTAAATTAGGTGTTGTTACGGCAATCAACTCTGATGATGCTGAAATGGGGCGTCGTTTGAATCAAGAAGCTGGAAAAACAGTTAAATACGGTGGAGCAACGGAAGAAGAAGCTTGGAAAATGGTGACTTTAAATCCAGCAAAATTATTGCACTTAGATGATCGTATGGGAAGTATAAAAATTGGTAAAGATGCTGATATCGTTTTATGGTCTGCAAATCCTTTAAGTATTGAGGCGATTGTTGAAATGACTGTGATTGATGGCGAAGTTTTATACGAGAAAACACGTGATGCTGAATTGCGTAAAAAGGTTGCTGCTGAAAAAGCACGTATCATCACTAAAATGTTGGATACGAACAAAAAAGGTGGAGATACGCAACCATTCAATAAGAAAAAAGCAAAACACTTTCATTGCAATACCTTTGGAGAAGAGGGAAGTGAAGGGATGAATGAACACTAATATTAGTTAGTAGTTTTTAGTTAGGAGTTATTAGTTATGAGTAACGGACACTGAGCGTAAACTAAGTGTAAGTTTTTGAAAATTAGAATATGATTAAAAATAGTTTATATATAATTTGTTTGTTAGTAGGTGTGAGTGCACTTGCTCAAACGCCGAAACGAATATTATTGACCAACGGTATTTTGCATGTTGGAAATGGAGAAATTGTTACTTCAGCAGCAATTGGAATTGAAGAAGGGAAAATAAAATTTGTCAAAAATTCCTTAACGACAACAATCGTGAAAAGCGAGTGGGATACGATAATTGATTTGCAAAACCAGCATGTTTACCCAGGTTTTGTAGCGCCAAATTCTACCTTAGGATTAACGGAGATTGATGCGGTACGTGCTACAAACGATTTCAACGAAGTAGGAGATTTAAATCCGCACATTCGTAGCTTGATTGCTTTTAACGTAGAATCTAAAGTGATTTCAACTGTGCGCACCAATGGTGTTTTGATGGCTCAAGCAACTCCACGTGGAGGAACAATTTCAGGTTCATCAAGTGTAATGCATTTGGCTGGTTGGAATTGGGAAGATGCTGCCGTAAGCGTAGATGATGGAATTCACCTCAATTGGCCAGAAAGTGTGCAAGGAAATGGCTGGAGAGCAAAACCAGAAGATATCAAGCGTAACGAAGAATACGAAAAAGCAAAACGTGAAATCGTACAATTTTGTGAAGCAGCAAAATTATATGCCGAAAATCCAACGAAATACGAATTGGATGTGCGTTATGCTGCCATGAAAGATGTCTTTTTTGGATCAAAACGTTTGTATATTCATGCCAATGACGTGCAACAATTGCTTGATATTATTGATTTCGCTAAATTAGTGGGTATAAAATTCCCTGTAATTGTTGGCGGCTACGATGCATATTTGATTACGGAGCGCTTGAGAGATTCTAAAATCCCGGTGATGTTGCCCCGTTTACACAGTTTACCTCAAAGCGAAGACGATGCTGTTGATTTACCATATCGTTTGCCTTTTTTATTGCACCAAGGACAAGTTAAGTTCTGTTTGCAAAATGAAGGTGACATGGAAGCGATGAATGCGCGTAATTTGCCTTTCTTGGCTGGAACAGCAATGGCTTATGGCTTACCAGATGAAGAAGCTGTGAAAGCAATTTCTTTGAGTACTTGCGAAATTATGGGCATCGATAAAAATTACGGTTCTGTTGTGTCTGGAAAAAAAGCTACTTTATTTGTTTCAAAAGGTCCTGCCCTGGATATGAAAACAAATGATGTGACCCTAATTTTGATGGATGGCGATTTTGTAGAAACAACAAATATGCAAACCGAATTATACGAAAAGTATAAGAAAAAGTATGGAGTGAAGTGACAAGTTTGTCAATTTAAATTACAACTTTTTTATTAGTCCCAGAAATTATAATTATTCTCTGAAGATTTTAGAATGCTTTTTTGTGCGAAATTCGTTTTTATTAGCTATATTTAATTTATTTTTAGAAGCTTTAATCAATGAAATTGGAAATAGGTAAATGAGAGTTGCAACTATTTTAGCAATATTGTTTTTCGGGAATGTTTGGAGTCAAAATCTGGTGCCTAATTCAAGTTTTGAATTTTATTCACTATGCCCCGATAATGCATCGCAGCTAACCTTTGCTTTAGGATGGTCTGGACCAATTGATAATAATTCAGACTATTATAATGAGTGTTCAATTAATACAAACTATAGTGTTCCTCATCAAGGAGCCTACAATTATCAGTTAGCAAAAACGGGTTTTGCTTACGCTGGTTTTTTTGCTTACAATGGTCCAGGATCAGATTATAGAGAATACGTTCAGACACAATTAAGTACACAGTTAATTGGATCTGAATGTTACTATGTTAAGTTTTTTGTAAATCTCTCTGCAGGATTAATGTTTGCTATAAATAATGTAGGTTTAACTTTTACTGATCAAGCAATTTCTTCGACTGGAACTGGTTTTGTTATTAATATTGAACCTAGCGTTTTAAAATTTGGAAATCCAATTATATCAGATACAGTAGATTGGATTGAAATTAGTGGAATTTATGAAGCTTTAGGAACTGAAAATTTTATTACTATTGGTAATTTTAAAACAGATATTGATACAGATACAGCTAATATAGATTCTAATGGGTACTTTGGAGCTTATTACTTAATCGACGATGTTTCAGTCATAGCTATGTCAGATTTACCAAATAACATGCCTGCTAATGCTGGTCCAGAAATAAATTTAACATCGGGAGACAGTGTGTTTATTGGTCAAGAAATTTCGAACTTAAATTGCACTTGGTCAGTTTTAGGAGGTTCGCAAATAGCAGATAGTATTAGTGGTATTTGGGTTAGCCCAACAGCAACTACAACTTATGTCGTTGAGCAGAATTTGTGTAGCAGTATTACTTATGACACGGTTACTGTTTTTGTGCATGGGGTGGGAGTTTCTCCCCTTGAAGGAGAAAAAAGGTGGGTGACTGTAGTTCCAAATCCTAATAATGGACATTTTGAACTTGATCTGAGTCAATTTAAAGGTGAAAATGTCAGCATACAAATTTTAGATGCTTCAGGTAGACTCGTTTTTGAAAATGAAGGAGGAACTGACTCTAAACTAAAAATAGAAACAAACTTAAACAAAGGAGTTTACTTTATGAAATTGAGAACTATTAAAGGAGTTTTTGAAGAAAAGATTGTAATTCAATAATTACTTTACTTGCATAGTTTTGAGCAAAAAATCAGATTTTCAACTCAATCCAAATGTTGTTGATCCAAAGGAATAGAACTTGATTTATCCTCTTCTTTTGGGACTTCTTGATTGGTATTCGCAATCGGACTTGGGCTTGTCGTTCCACGATTGGCTTCTTCCATCTGTTTGTTGATGAAATAATTATTTTTTTGTTCAAATTTGATGGATTCATCCAAATCACTGGCAAATTCTTCGAAAGGAGCTTGCAAATCTTGTGTTTTTTCTTGAACGGTATCGCGAATCAAACCTGATAAATTCAAATCGCCTTTAATATCTCCAGTTGATTTTTTGATTTCATCTTGTAAATCTTGAGAAGCATCCTTGATTTGACGAATGGTACGACCAAATGTACGAGCAATTCCAGGAATACTTTTCGAACCAAAAAATATTAAAATAAAAACCAAGATTAAAAGAACCTCAGAACCTGCAACATCACCTAAAAAGAGAACCATTTGTGTCATTTCAGTACAAAATTACAAATAAATCAGCAAAATTGAAGATTTCTCTTGATATATTTAAAAAACTTAGTAATTTTGTGGCGGGGTAAGTCTTTTACGACCAGCTCCTTCAGACTCCTCCAGGACGGGAACGTAGCAAAGGTATGAAGTTGAGCGGTGCGATGAAAGTAGCTTACCCTTTTTTTTATGAATTTTTTTTAAACGTTTATATATGAAATTTTTTATTGATACAGCCAATTTGCAAGAAATCAAAGAAGCAAATGATTTAGGAATTTTAGATGGTGTTACAACCAATCCGTCATTAATGGCGAAAGAAGGAATCACAGGAAACGATAACATTTTGAAGCATTATGTGGATATCTGTAACATCGTAGATGGTGACGTGAGTGCTGAAGTAATTTCAACTGATTTCAAAGGAATGGTACGTGAAGGCGAGATGTTAGCTGAATTACACCCAAATATTGTAGTTAAAGTTCCAATGATTCCAGAGGGAATTAAGGCAATTAAATATTTTTCTTCTAAAGGAATTCGTACGAACTGTACTTTGATTTTTTCTGCAGGTCAAGCTTTATTAGCTGCAAAAGCAGGAGCAAGTTACATTTCTCCATTTGTTGGTCGTTTAGACGATGTTTCAACTAACGGAATCGATTTAATTGCTCAAATTCGTTTGATTTTTGATAACTATGGTTTTGATACTGAAATTTTAGCTGCTTCAATTCGTCACCCTATACATATCATTCAATGTGCTGAAATTGGTGCAGACGTTATGACTGGTCCATTGAGTGCAATCATGGCTTTAGCAAAACATCCTTTAACGGATAGCGGTTTAGAGAAATTCTTAGCTGATTATGCTAAAGGAAATAAATAAATAAAAATCTTTTATTTTAAGAAAGCGTTTCAAGAAATTGAGACGCTTTTTTTATTTGATGTAATTAGTAAGTCGTGCATTTCATCTTGAAAGGAATTTCCCTTATCAGCATTGTACCAAGCTTGTAGCTGCGTTTTTTGCTCCTCAGCACTCAGATTTTGCTCTTTAAGTAACTTAAAAAGTTCTTGACAAGCTTTTGGTCTCGGTCCCCAAACAAATAAGTCATTTAAGTTTTCATCACGAACAATTAAGATCGGTATTGATTTTCCTCCATTTGTGAGATATTTATCGATTTCTGAATCTTCATCTCGTAATTGAATAGTAAGATTAATTAATGGGCTTAATTCACTTAATTTAGCAATAAAAGGAACTAAATGTGCAGCATCACCACACCAAGGTTCCGTAATTAACACCCAATTTTGTTTTTCTTGAATGTTTTGTACTTGTGAAACCAAGTCAGGATTCAGAACGCCCGTTTTCAACCAACGATTCATTCGGGATTGATTCAATTTTACATATTCCATATAGTGTTGGTCATCATATGGCTTTTCTGGATTGGTTTGGTTTAAAATCTCTTTGAATAATGCTAAATAATGTGTGAAATCCATGTTGCTTTTTGCGTAAAATTACATTTAATTTGAATGACATAAAGTAATCAAAATTACATAAATCCTACTTTGTTGAATAATTAACGTATATTCGTAAATCTAAAAAAAAATAGTATGAAATTTATAATTCTTGGTATCCTCGCTTTTAGCTTAATACTAAACTCCTGTCAAAATAGTGTCGAAACAAATTTAAGTTCAGGAAATTCAATCAAACTTAGTTCAGAAGGAATGACTTGTGAAGAAGTTGAAATTTTGGTAAACGGTGAAAAAAGAGATTTAGAAGAATATCAATATGGTGATAAAATTTCCTTAAACTTCATTAATGTAGAAGGTTTAAAAAGAGTTGGAGGCAAAGCTTTTCCAGGTTTAAAGTTGTTAATTACGAATATCAAAGGCGATACAATGCTTTTTCTTAAAGATGTTTATGAAAATACAGAAGGGCAAAAATTTGACCCAATGACTTTGGTGGCTGACATTACTGCTGCAAACCCTATGTTTTCTGGTAATAAGTTTCTTGCGAATCTTGATTTTTGGGATAAAAAAGGTGATGCTAAATTACATGCGGAATTTCGATTTTCAACCAATTCAAATGAACTGATAGGGGTAAAAAGTAAAAATATTAGCTACAAAGAAATCTACATTTATTCGGAAAAAAACCAAAAAGTAATTTCTGATAATTTATTCGAAAACGATGATAAAATCTATTTTATTTTGGAAGGTCTGGAAGGATTTAAAGTTCAAGATGGACTTGTGTTTCCAGGTTGTATGATAGAAGTTAAGAACAAAGCGGGTGAAGTAATTTTACACGAAGACAATATGCTACAACTTTATTACGACAACGGAATTAATTTCGAGAATGTATACGAAAAAATCTATTTCAGTTTAAATGATGTTGCTTTAAAATCAAGTAATGAATTGTTTGTACACGCATTATTTATAGATCGTCTTAGCGATGCAGCGTTAACAATGGATACCAAAATTTCATTGAAAAAATAATTATCCTCAGACAATCATTTCAATCGAATCTTCGTTGATGATGATGTATTTTTGTTTGTACAAATTTCCTACGGCTTGTTTGAAGGTTTTTTTACTCATACCAACAATTTCTCGGATTTCATCAGGGTCACTTTTATCTGTCAAAAATAATTTACCATTATTTTCTTGAATAAATTGTAGTAAAACTTCAGATGCTGGTTCGATTTTTTGATAACCCGGTTTATCTAATGAAATATCAAGTTTTCCGTCTTCACGAACTTTAAGAATGTATCCTTTTGTATGCTGTCCACGGTTTAAAACACGAGAAATATGGTTGTTGAAAATCAATCCAGCATAGGTGTCATTAACAATTACATTTTGACCTAAATCTGTTTTATCGCAAATTAAGAGATCAACTTCTTGTCCTTCTGAAACAACAATATGTTCTTTTTCTAGGTATTTTTTCACCTTTGCAGAAGCTACTAAACGCTGTGTTGCATTGTCAATGTAAAGATAAACCAAGTAGTATTTACCTTCCTCCATTTTTACTGCCTGTTCCTTGAAAGGGCAAAACAGATGTTTCATTAATCCCCAATCTAAAAAAGCCCCAATATGAGTGGTTTCAACTGCTTTTAAATATTCAAAGGTATGTAATTCTATTTTCGGTATTTCAGTTGTTGCTACGATACGCTCATCGTGATCTAAATACAAAAATACACGAAGTTCTTGTCCGACTTCAAAACTTGGTTCTAAATAACGATTAGGTAATAAGACGTCATTGTCATCTTCGTCTCCTAAATATGCTCCAACGGTTGTAAACCTCAATAATTTAAGGTCGTTGAATTGTCCCAGATGTAGCATGAATTAAAAATAAAGTTTAGATGCAGATTTAGAGTTGATAATCAAACAAGGTAAGTTTAATTCATTGACAACTAAATTTTGAGCAAAAGTATCAAACATGGCTAATAAACTTTCAGAGTGATAAGCTAGTGCAATAAAGTCTCCATTGTTTTTCTTAGCATAATCAATTACTTTTTTCTGGTAAGAACCGCTTGAAGTAATCAGGGAAACTTCCGAAATAACACCTCTATCTTCGTATTGATCTTTTACAATTGAAATTCTATTTGCTAATTTTCGAGACAAAATTTCATCTGTTTCTTTTTCAGCAATAACGTGTATATCAGCTCCATAAATTTTAGATAAATCTCCAGCCAAACTCGTTATTTGAAGACTTTCTTTTGTTAAATCTATCGGAACAATAATTCTTTTTACTTCTTTAATTTGTGTACTTTTTTGAACTACCAAGAAAGGAACTTCAGAGCTAGTTACAACTTTAATGATGTTACTACCAAATATTTTTTGCATACCTGTTAGACCATGTGTACCCATGATAATTAACTGTGCACCTTCTTTTTTAGCCAATTTCCCAATATCTTCAAAAATGTTACCAACAACAACTTTAGTTGTAATTTCAATTGAACCATTTGAAGGAGCAGCTTGCGCAATTTTTTCCAATTTTTGTTTACTCGAAATCAACTTTGTTTTGTCGGCAACAACATGTAACAGTTGAATTTCAGTTCTTACTTTTTGTCCAAGATTGATTGCGTAATTTAAAGCAGCATCTCCAACGGCTGTAAAATCGTGAGGAACAATATACAAATTTCTACTCATGGGTAATATTTTTATCAAAAATACAAATAAATCAGTTTAGTAAAATCATTTTGTTGTTGACTAATGAACAAAACGATGTTATAAATTATCAAATTCAAAGGTTTAACTAGTTTTTATCTCGTTAATCTTATTTTAAATTTATTTTTTTTCAATTTATATGATTCTTGGAAAATATTTTTCTGTTGAAAGTATACTTTTCTATATAGCGCAAAGTAACAAAAGGTATCATAGATTTCAATTGTTCAGATA